>JAGQQP010000675.1 GCA_020426085.1 Planctomycetaceae bacterium
GGACTTTGTCGCTGCGGTTCGCACCTTCGATGAATGTACGACCGATATAGCGGTTGCGAATCAGACCTTCCAGACAGGGCACACTCAAATGATAGGCCATACTGTCGGCGGCTGCTTTGGCGGTATCGGGTACGGGAACAACAATGGTATCATCGTCGATCGGCACGGTTTCCTGTTCTGCCAGTTCTTCACCCAGACGTTTGCGGGTGATGTAGACGCTCTGGTCATCCAGAGTACTGCAGACATTCGCGAAGTAAATCCATTCGAAGAAGCAGTGTGCTTTCTGTGTCGGCTTGGCATATTCGCGGATTGAGAGTTCACCGTCCTGAATGATGACTGCGGAACCGGGCGCCAGGCTTTCGATCTGATCTTCTTCAAATCCCATGTTTGCCAGCGCGACGCTTTCTGAAGCAGCCGCGAACAGGGAACCATCAAAAGCGTAACACAGCGGACGAATACCGACTGGATCTCGTGAGACAAACATGTTGCCCAGCGCATCCAGGAAGACGATGTTGTACGCGCCGTCCAGTCGCTTGCTCAACGTTCCCAGAATTTCATGCAGCTCGCCCGGGTTCTCTTTGGAGAGCTCCTGTGAAATCAGGTGCATCAGAATTTCAGTGTCGGTTTCCCGTGCCAGATGGAAGTCAGACTCAGACAGGACTTCTTTACACAGATCCTGGTAGTTGGCCAGCTGACCGTTGAAACCAAAGCTGAACCATTTTGACTTCTGAATGTGGTGCCGTTCGAAAGGCTGGGCATAGCTGCGATCATCTTTACCACAGGTTGCATACCGCACATGTCCGATGGCAGCCGGGCCTTCGTACTTCTTCATCAGTGCATTGAATGTCTGCTGATGATTGAGTTGGAAGACTTCGGTGACTGTGCCGACATCTTTGTGGGTGTCGATCAACTGATTTCGAGCCGGGTTAAATGTGGTCATTCCAGCCGCCAGCTGACCGCGATTCTGGATATCCAGCAGCAGACGGGAGATAAGTTGTGAAGTTTTCTCGGGAGATCCCAGGGGAGCCAGCGGACTGATTTCCCGGTTGGGAAGGTGGTAGACAGCTGCAACGCCACATTCGTGGTATAGTTCCGACATAAAATGCCTTAGTTCGTGAATAAGGGTTTCAAAATCAGTGTGAACCGGGTGAACTATGCGGTAAATTGTTTCAGGACTGGAGGAGGGAGACAAACAAAATCGGTCTGAAACACGAAAAATGAGCCGATTTCGGTAAAATCGCCCCTGTTTTCCTGCCAAACTTGCCCGGTTCTGTGTCTATGCTGCAGCCACGTACTTCTATATTATATAAATATTAAGAAATAGGGACCCGGTGGGGAGTGCCTCTTTGAAATTTTTTTGTGATTCCCGGAAAAAGTGCGGACTGTGAGTCGAACCAGACGTGAAATCATCGAGTCAGCGGAAACGCTGGTGATTAAAATTGGAACAAACGTTCTCTCTTGCGCGGACGATACACTCAACCCTGAGCGGATTGAATCGCTGGCCGAGCAGATCCACCGCGTGAAGCAGACTGGTCGCAAAGTGGTCGTCGTCTCCAGTGGTGCCATTGGTGCAGGGATGGGGTTGTTAGGCTTAAAAGAGCGCCCCAAAGATCTGGGGCATCTGCAGGCATCTGCTGCCGTCGGCCAGGCTCATCTGATCCGTCGCTATGATCGCTGTCTGCAGAAACACGGTTACCACGCGGCGCAACTGCTTGTGACAGCAAATGATTTCAAACATCGCACCCGTTACCTCAATGTACGTAACACCATACATACGCTGTTCGAATACGGTGCCGTCCCCATCGTCAATGAGAACGACACCGTCAGTATTAAAGAGATCAAGTTCGGCGATAACGACCATCTGGCAGCGATGGTGACCAGTCTGGTCAAGAAACCACTGCTCGTGATTCTGTCGATCGTTGATGGCTTATATGACGGCGATCCGAAATCTCCGGACAGCACTCGAATTTCACAGGTCCAGGACTGGACGCCTGAGTTACTGGCGCTTGCCACCGATGACAGCAGTTCGCTGGGAACCGGGGGTATGAAATCCAAACTGCAGGCCGTCCATTCTGCAACTGCAGTCGGCGAAAATGTGATCATCGCCAACGGCACCCGGGAAGGGGTTCTGGATCAGATCCTCAACGGGGATGATGTGGGCACGCTCTTTCTCGCACAGGGGGCCTCGGTTTCCGCCTGGAAACGCTGGATCGGATATACGATTCGCCCCAAAGGGAAATTTCATCTGGACGAAGGTGCTACCCGCGCCATTCGTGAGGGGGGAAAATCTCTGCTGGCGATCGGCATTCGTTCGATCGATGGCACATTTGAGAGTGGCGAAGTCGTCACGCTGGTCAGTCCCACAGGGGAAGAGTTCGCGCGCGGGCTGAGTAATTACAATTCAAGTGATCTGGCAAAAATTGTGATGCGACGTTCGGATCAGATTGCCACCATTCTGGGAGCCGTCCCTTATTCCGAAGTAATTCATCGGGATAATCTGGCGGTTCTCGAAAATCATCCTGCGCTCTAGAGCGCTTCACAATTAACCATAGCGTCTGTCAATCTGATACACTCGGTCCTATTGGCCCTGGAGACGCTACAGTAAAACTGGACACAGTCCAGGATTAAGTGAGAGGTCTGTTCAATGTGGTTTACTGAAACCGCCATTCCGCCGATGGTCGTTT
>JAGQQP010000676.1 GCA_020426085.1 Planctomycetaceae bacterium
CCTCTTCCTGGTCCGGCTGCGGGTATTCAATGCGAATCTCCATCATGAACCGGTCCAGCTGCGCTTCCGGTAGAGGATACGTCCCTTCCTGTTCGATGGGGTTCTGGGTAGCGATTGTGATAAATGGATCTTCCAGGTGATAGGTCTGCCCGCCCACCGTCACCTGTTTTTCCGCCATCGCCTCCAGCATGGCCGACTGTGTTTTGGGAGCGGCCCGGTTGATTTCGTCCGCCAGTACCAGGTTGGCAAACACCGGACCGGGGCGGAAGGTCATGCTGGGGGAATCGTCGTCTTTCCGCTTCCCCAGCAGTTCATAGCCGGTAATGTCGGAGGGCATGAGGTCGGGCGTAAACTGGATGCGGGAAAACTTCCAGTCAAACGTGGAAGCCAGCGCTTTAACCATCAAAGTTTTTGCCAGCCCGGGCACGCCAACCAGCAGGGCGTGCGACCCGGTTAACGCGCAGGTTAATAACAGATCAATGGTTTCATCCTGCCCGACCACTACCTGATGCAGACTCTCTCGAATCGAGCGGACACGATCGACAAATTCTCCAACATGATCCTGAGCGATTTCTGCAGTCATAGCTTGCTCTCTCCCAAAGAATTGGTCTCTGCAGTGAAATGTGAAATATCAGAACGTAATTCTCAGTGCAGTTCAGAGCTGCTGAGTCTGTAACTTCAAATACGAAATGTTAGAGTAACCACGAAAAGTTGCTCCACTTTCAGAGGAGACACAATGTCGAAGCAAACACATACCTGTTCATCCTGCAGCTCTCGAATGCACACGCCGCAGGGTGAGTTACTCCATGAACCCATTCTGAACATTGGCACAGATCAATGCAAGAAAAATTCCGTAATTGGTCAGAGTCACTTGAGTATTATAGAATCAAACCGGATACGATCAGGGATCCTGAATAGTATATCAAGTTCTGGATGTTGTTAAGGGGGGCACGTCACTTTTGCTGACACAGCTTCTCAGGCTGATGAGAGTTCTTTCGGTTAGCAGTGAATAGAGTCCAGAACTGACTCCTTAGGATTTTCGCCGAAATTGGTTCTCGAAACACATCATTGCCCAAACAGAAATCGCTGAGGAAGGTACTTGAATACCTTGTATTGGTGAGGAAGAAACACAGAAATTGGAACCAGAAGTAATAATGATGGAAAAATAACGCGTTAGAAGAGGAGAGACGCTTACTGCTATAATAAGCAACATTCCGAGTCTGGAGCGATTTCAGGCAATTCCAAATGGGAAATCTCAGCTTATAAAGACTGTATCCTGATCGATGAATAACGCTGCTGACTACACTCCGCATGGTATTTTGAAACGTACACTGCGTTCCCGCTGGTTCTGGGGCATCAGTGGTCTGTTACTGCTGGTACTGGTAATCGTATCGACGCCGCTGATACTGCGATATCGAACGCTTTTCCATATTGCAGCGTTGAACGGTACGATTGACTATGAAGAGCCCATTTTTGAATTTGCCATTTCTCCCTCTAGCTGGGAAAATGTCATACGGGAGTCTCGTGGTAAAAAACAGATAAAATCGTTTGACCAGGTCAAAAGTATCAGCCTGGACGTGACACAGGACAGTGACCTGATCTGGCTAAATGATTTTCCAAATCTGGAAAGTATTTCTCTAAGTGGCACTGGTCTCGGAAATGCAGGGCTCATTCACTTGAAACGTTTTCACAGGCTAAAAAAACTCAGCCTCTGGAGTACGAGCGTCACTGATGTCGGGCTACTTCATCTTAAAGACCTCTCGCAACTGAAGCAACTTGAACTGTGGTACACGCCAGTGAGTGGCTCTGGGCTGGTACACCTTCAGGGGCTCTCGAACCTGACCTGGCTCAACTTACAGGGGGCGAATGTCACAGATGCCGGGTTAAAACATGTGGAAAAGCTCTCAGGTCTGCAAGTGCTCATACTAAATAAAACAAGTGTCAGTGATGCGGGAATGGTCCATTTAAAAGACTTGTCAGAGCTGTCTATTCTGTGGCTGGAACAGACACAAGTAACTGGCTCGGGATTGTCTGAACTGAAATCACTTCCGAAGCTGCATTGGCTCCGATTGAACCGGGCACTGATTAATGACTCAGGCATGAGGCATCTCAAATCATTGACCGCTTTGGATAGACTGGATCTGGAGGACACGCAGGTTTCAGATGCCAGTCTGGTTCACTTGTCAGATCTGGTACACCTGGAATCTCTTGATTTGGGTGGCACGCAGGTGACCGATGCGGGTCTGATACATCTGCAGGAGCTTCCCCGACTGAAAAAAGTCTATATCAAAAATTCTCACGTGACTTCAGAGGGATTGGAACAACTGAAAGCATCCCAGTCTCATTTCAGGGAAGCCCCCCGGTAAAAACCGTTTATTGGCAGTTCGAACCAGTTTCAGAGTGTAGGTCCTGTCCCTAAGTTACTGTGACCGATTTTCCTCCATCCCCCATCCTCTGTCTTATTACCAATACACACCCCGGTTTCTGCATGCGTTTTTGAGTCCGTTGACCTGCTGCTCTGTTTCTGCTGCTATTTGCTGGACTCTGGCGCGCCGATTCGGCAAGAAGAAGCCGTAATTGATTAGCGAAGAAAGTCATCCAAAAACGACTCTCGCCATTTGTGCTCGAATTGTTTGCGAAACTCGTTGTATGCCGGTCAGCAATCTAAACGACCCATTTC
>JAGQQP010000677.1 GCA_020426085.1 Planctomycetaceae bacterium
TTGTGCTCCTTCTGCAATCCCTTGTCGAAAGGTTGCAATCTGTTTTTTCGTGAGTGGCTTGCGATGCGAGTCTGCAGGCGGCATGACCAGATCTGAATCGGAAGTGGTAATCCGCGCCAGAACTTCACTCAACTCAGGCTTTCCCGGCGCAATCGCAAATGTACCATCCCGATTCTCTGTCGCCGCTTCGAGGAGATCCAGTCTGAGATCAGCTTCACGATGCGTCGGATCGGGACCATGACAATGAAAACAACGATCCGAAAGAATCGGCAGGATATCATGACTGAAGTTGATCTTATCCGCCGCGCATACTTCATTCCCTGCAAGAACACAGAATATCAAAATAATCAGCTTGGACAGGTCAGGCATGAACGTTTGGTGCTGGCTTTCAAAACTGGGAGGAGCCTGTGAGGAAAGACACTAAAAGAATGCATCAAATTCATGTTACGTTCGACACTCACTCAGGTCCAGAGAAACCCACCTAAACAGCAGGCAGGATGTGATTTCAAGAGGTAATTCAGGCTACCAGACTCATTAAAGAAACTATTTTCCTGGAAAACTGGAGCTTCATTTAAACAAATTAAACGCCTGCTGCTCTCTATATAAACATTAAATAAGCAGTTTTATTAAAAAATGATTGACAGCCATGATTATTAGTATACCATTTTAGTAAGCTTAATTATTTACCTTTAATTAAGAAATGTCTAAATATTAGATTTAGCGACTCATCTTTTCAGCCGCTCAATATTTCCTTTATCCATTCAATATTTTTAATGAGGAAATGAACCCATGGGCAATTTATCCAGAAGAAAAGCTTTCACGTTAATTGAATTACTCGTTGTCATCGCGATCATCGCCATTCTGATTGCTCTGTTGCTCCCA
Source organism: Planctomycetaceae bacterium (assembly GCA_020426085.1). Lineage (GTDB taxonomy): Bacteria > Planctomycetota > Planctomycetia > Planctomycetales > Planctomycetaceae > Gimesia. The sequence goes on from JAGQQP010000677.1 coordinate 883, forward strand.
GCAGTTCAACAGGCGCGGGAAGCGGCCCGTCGCTCACAATGCAAGAATAACATGAAACAGTTGGGACTTGCCTTCCACAACTATCATGACACCTTCACCAGTTTTCCCAATGGCAGCCATCCAACCCCCACCTATGTTGGTGGCGGTTATCACATGGGTTGGGCTCCTAAAATCTTCCCCTACATTGATGAAGCCAACCGTGTGAATGCCATGGAAGGTTTCTCTGCGAATCCGATTACACAACTCGCCCCCTGGCGATTTGACACTGCTCCGCATAATGGTTCCAGTCAGATCTGGGGCCCGGTACCTGTCTTTGCCTGCCCTTCCTCTGCTCTGGGAGATCGCTCACCAGACATTGTGAATTCCACACTCCCCTGGATCGTGGGGCATGGAGCCCTGCACTATCGAGGTTGTGCAGGGCGTATCGAGGATGTGACCAACCCCTCAGACAGCAATAACTATCGCTGGGCTAATACCGGTCTCATGTATCCACACAGCAAGACTCGTTTCCGTGATATCACTGATGGTGCCACGAATACAATCCTGTTGGGAGAATCTTCCTCATCACACGGCTGGTCTTCTTCCATGAAGGCCGGCTGGGGAGGAATCCAACCCTGGACCTGGGGAATGTACTGGTACACGGACACGCGCAGACTCACATTGGACAGCAAGAATATTCAGTTTCCGATTAACTATCGGGGAGACTTTGGCACAAACCATACTCCCTTTACCAGCTACCACATAGGAGGAGCTCATTTCATGATGGGTGATGGATCGGTTCACTTTATCAGTGAGAATATCGATCTGGCGCTGTTTAAAGCATTAGGAACACGTGCTGGCGGAGAAGTCCTCGGCGAATGGTAAAATTCCTGAAAAACTCTCAAATGAGGCAGGATACCTGATGCACAGGAATCCTGTCTCTGAGTCACTTCTTAAGCAATTTATATTGAAGTTTCGCACACGGCTCTCTGCTAACCACATGTCAAGTAAGGTGTTTCCCATGAGTCAACAGTTATCCATTTTTTATCAACCATGCTGCTCAAAAATTAAACTCTTTTCATTTCTGGTCTGTGTTTTCTTATTAACATTAACTGGTTGTGGGGATGGCCATCCCCCGCGATCACTGGTAACAGGCACAGTCAGCTATAACGGTAAACCATTAAATATCGGATCACTCGTCTTTATTCCGGTCGGCGGTGGTCCACCAGCACAGGGAAAAGTAGCCCGTGATGGATCATATGAAATGGGAACCTTTGAAGAAGACGATGGTGTCATTCCCGGCAACTACAAAGTTATGATTGTCGCTTTAACCAGTTCCGGTGGCTCCGGGCTACCCGAAGATACCGTCAAGGCAAACGCGGAGCCGGTCTCTGTCATTCCTGAGTGGTATGGTGACCTGGAAAAGTCAGGACTGCTTGTAACAGTCGTTGCAGACAAACCCAATACGATTGATTTTCCACTCACTGACGACAAACCCCAGGAACCAATCACAAAATAAGTTGCCCGATCTAATCACATGCAGTACGGAACGTCGATTCCGTACTGCAATCCATTCCGCCCGCCTCTGCCCTCTCTAAAATTCCGTTCAGAATGTGTGAGCCGGCATTTTTCAAAGTGTCTGATGAACTCCCTTCGATCTAAACGGGCTGAATAGACTCTATCCCTTTCCCTTATTTACTGATTTCAACGTTCAGTTCGCTTTCAGATACACTGTTGAATATAATGAGATCAGGCTGCTATCCCAGCCTTCCCGTGTCTCTCCACGAATGACCTGTCTTGCAGAGTTCATCAATAC
>JAGQQP010000067.1 GCA_020426085.1 Planctomycetaceae bacterium
GATCTGCATTAAAGAGGCGATGTCGCGGATCACTTCAATCGTATTGACGCGTACCTGTTCCAGTTCGACTTTACGTGCTTCGATTTTCGACAGATCAAGAATATCGTTGATCACGCCAATCAGGTATTCTCCATTCCGTTTGACGATGTTGGCAGATTCGATATCTTCCGGTTTCGTCAGATTATTCAGCAGAATATCCGTGAATCCCAGGATCGCCGTCATGGGGGTACGGATTTCGTGGCTCATATTTGCCAGGAATTCACTCTTGGCTTCACTGGCAGCTTCTGCCCTTTTTCGGGCTTCGTTTAAAGATCGTTCGTAATCCTTGCGCTCACTGATATCCTGAATAATACCGGTGAAAATTTCGCGATCTGCCAGGATCACAGAACTGACAGCCAGTTCTGCAGGAAAGGTAGATCCGTCATTGCGCTGGGCAACAATTTCCTGTCGCGAGCCAATGGCGCGAACCAGTTGAGGATTCAGTTCTCCACTTGAATACTCATGTTGAATTTTCTGATGCAGAGGTGGGATAAGAAGATCAATGTTCTGCCCGATCGCTTCGTGGTTATAGTAGCCGAACAGATACTCGGCCCCCCGATTGAATTCTTCAATCTTTCCTTCAAGATCAATCGTGATGATCGCATCCATGACATTATCCATAATCGATCGGTAACGCACTTCACGGTCTTTGACGTCAGACAGAAGGATTTCCTGTGCGTCCAGTACCCGGTTGTACTGATAGCCGACGATTCCAGCTTCGGTAAAATCATCGACATCTGCGCGTGACTGATTGTTTCCCTTTTCATGGTCAATCATGGTTTCCAGCAGACTGTGTAATTCAGTGGAAGCCCCGTGTTCAGCCACATTCAGACCGATTTTTTCATCTGCTACGGTAACTCGGAGTGGCATGAAACGGTTTACCAGTTTCATGAAAAGCCAGATACTGCCGAAACTCCAGACAAAACAGACTCCTGCTCCCAGAGCCTGAATTCCCAGTTGCGCGAGGCGCGATACACCACTCTGGAACAGGCTTGCATCTGCAAATAAAGCAACGGCGAGTGTTCCCCACACACCGGCAAATCCATGCACGGGAATCGCTCCCACGACATCATCAATTTTAAAACGATTTTCCAGGAGCGAAAGCGAGGCCAGCATCACCAGACCAGCAATAAAGCCGATAATAATAGCGCTGGGGTAATTGACGGCGTTGCAGGATGCTGTAATGGCAACGAGACCTGACAGTGAGCCATTAAATATTTTTTCAACGGAAATTTGTTTTGAGGTAATTACTTCCCAGAGTAAAGCACAGAGCCCGCCCGAGATTCCAGCGAGTATCGTGTTTAAAATAATGGAAGGCACCTCACCGTTTAAGGCGAGTGTGCTGCCTCCGTTGAATCCAAACCATCCAAACCAGAGAATTAAAAATCCCAGAGCCGCCATGGGCAGATTGCTGGATGAGAAACGCTGTTTGTTTTTATCATCAGTGAAACGGCCCGTTCGAGGACCCAGAATCAGAACCGCTGCCAGAGCAGACCAGGCGCCGACAGAATGGACTACAGTGGAACCGGCAAAGTCGAGAAAGCCGAGTTTCCCGAGCCAGCCTGTCGCATTTCCTGCCGCATCATGGGCCCACGCCCAGTGACCAAACAGAGGATATGCAATGGCACCGATTCCAACAGCCAGCAGCAGGTAGGCGCGAAATCGCATCCGTTCCGCTACTGCACCCGAAGAAATGGTCATCGCCGTACTGCAGAACACAAGTTGAAACAGGAATACAACAGTCGGCCAATGTGTATTACTTGTATCTTTAAATGCGAATTGACTGGTACCCACCCAGCCGCCGTACGACTCCCCGAACATCAGACCAAAACCGAACAACCAGAAAATAAAGACCCCAATGAAGAAGTCTACGATGTTCTTGGTGGCAACATTAATGCTGTTTTTTGATCGCGAAAGACCGGATTCCAGACAGCAGAAACCAGCCTGCATCAGAAATACCAGACTGGTACAGGTCAGTACCCAGATTGTATTTGCGGTTAACTCATGAGACATGAGACGAGGAACCTGTCAGAGTCGATATCCAGTCGTGAGACGCGATTAACGACTGGTTGATTTTTTGAAACATACGCTCTCCAACTCTAGGTTGTGAAAAGCGGCAGTCAAAAAAAATATGAGTGAAATCCCCCTGTTATCGAATGTTCATAAAATCAATTCAGATGTGTAAGCTGTTAATTGGAATAACCGCTAAAGTTGTTTTGATTGGTATGAGGGAGTGTGCTGACGATGATTAGACAGCAGGTATTTCCTGCGAGAGCGGGTTGGGCTTTTCTACCGGCGGGAAGCGTCCTGGTGCATTCTCTGTATACCACAGCTCCAGTACGTTTAACCATTGAGCTGCTGTTTTGACAGCAATAAATGCTTTCTTAACTTCTGCGAATTGAGGGTGGAGTTCCGAATAGAAAATACCGAACTTGCGCATCGTATTACAGACTTTTTTATCACCATAAAACTCACGAGCCAGCTCAAAATGCGCGGCGATGACGTCACGCTGTTCCCTGACATCGGGCGGAGTGATTGATTTCCCCCGCAACAGATCTGCTGTCTGTTGAAAAATCCAGGGGTTGCCAATCGCACCGCGGGCAATGGAAACGCCGTCCACACCAGTCACCCGTAACATGTCCAGGCAGGACTGCGGCGAAAACAGGTCTCCACTCCCAATCACGGTTTTCTCACCCGCGTGTTGTTTGACCTGTTTCAGAAACTCCCAGTTACTCGGACCAATATACTTCTGATGCACGGTGCGTCCATGTACGGTAATCGCTGCCAGTCCGCGTGCGAATGCTCCATCGAAAATTTCAAAGAAATTGTCTTCCGATTCATTGGAGTCATCGATGCCCCGCCGCATTTTCAGAGTAACCGGAATCTCTGCAGGCACGGTATCCCGCACGCGCGAGACAATATCCAGAGCCACTTCCGGCTGGCTCAAATGATATCCACCACGACAGCGACTCATCACTTTTTTGACCGGGCAACCGAAGTTGATGTCAATCACATGGAAACCGGCATCGACCAGTCTGCGGGCAGCCGGTCCAAATTCTTCCGGCTCCGAACCCATCAACTGACCGCCGACGGGGAATTCATCCCGATGACAGTACATCATGGGATGCGGTTTCCCCTCTTTGGATTGAACGATCATGCGGTCAATCATCACTTCACAAAGTGTGTACGCCGCACCGAGTCTGGCGGCGATGACGCGCATGGGGTAATCGCTGTATCCGCTTAACGCTGCCTGATACAGGGGGGATTCCAGTTGATAGGGACCCAGAGTAACAGGTTGTAAGGTATTCATTGACATAAAGGGTTTCGGTTTTGACTTTTTAATCTCGTAAGATCAGTTCGAGAACTGTTCCAGTAATTCACGGGTGATCTGCCCCGGGTGCGCATGGCTGCAAATGACGCTGCTCACGGCGACGCGTGTGGCGCCTGCTTCCAGTACCTGCTGCAGATTATCGGCCTGGATGCCTCCGATGGCAAACCAGGGCAAGGTGATTTCAGCGGCGACCTGTTTCACGAAATCCAGCCCCGCGTATTCATGTTCTGCAAAATTCTTGGTGGACGTGGGAAACGTGGGGCCTACACCAATGTAGTCTGCACCATCCAGTACCGCCTGCCGCGCCTGTTCAATATTATGAGTCGAAACGCCAATCAATCGTCCCGGACCGACGATCTGCCGCACTTCTCTTACAGGAAGTTCATCCTGACCGACGTGCACACCATCAGCGTCAATGGCAACGGCCAGATCGGGACGGTCATTCATAATGAGCGTCGCGCCGGCGGCGCGGGTCCATTCCCGCACGCGTTTTCCATGTTCCAGCAACTGGCGGTCTGTCATCGTTTTTTCACGAATCTGAATCAGGTTTACACCGGCAGCCAGTGATTCTCGAATCGCCGGCCCTGCACCGTGATGACACAGGCTTTCCGAAACCAGTAGATAGAGGTGGCTGTCCTGCAGTCTGCGTTGGCTGGCGATGCAGGTCAGAATTGTTTTTTCCAGAGTGTAACTGACATAGCGCATCTGTTTGAAAAGGGATGCTGCTTCGGGCGAAATCAGCTTGCTGAATTCTTCCAGTGTCCGTGCCGCTTCCTGAACCCGTTTCAGATTGGCCTGCAGCAGATGTTCCAGTGATGACCGGTCGAACTCGGATGTCGTGCTGATGGAAGTACCGACATCGTTGAGTGTATCGCGGCTGGAAATCAGTGAGTCAGTGCCGATAAACCGGAGAGCGTCCGTCAGTTGATGTCGGGTCGTTTTCAGCAGACTCATTAAATGGGCGTCATCCAGCGAAAAGCGGAGGAAGTCTTCGATGACCCGTAAACCTTCCCGCAGGCGATTGGCGGCTGCATCAATGGTTCGCAGTGTATTCGTCTGATCGCCGACAGTGGCAGGAACCGTTCGCAGAGCAAAATCAACACCGATCGGTTCTGCTGTCTGTCGAAATACGACATTAATCGAGTCGTTCAGCTTCTCTGCAGAAAGACTGCCTTCCTTTTGGAGCCACTCCGATTCTTTTCCGGAAGTAGCCAGCAGTCCCCACAATAGATGCTCACTTCCGATTTCTGTAGGAATGTCAGCATGGCTTGCCTGCTGGAGTGCGTGGTTCAGCACCTCTCTGAAAGCAGGAAACTGCTGCAGGGCCTGTGACATTTCCAGTGGTAGATCTGGGGTTTCAATGGGGGAGTCTGTTGCTTCCTGAGGCAGCGGTAACTGAAATTCCCTCAAGATCAGGGCCAGATCAATCTGATGTGCCAGCATGATTTCAGCGGCTCGTGATTCTTCCAGAGCCAGCGCAGCCAGCAGAGGGGCAAGTGTCGGTTCTGATTCAGCTGAACCGCTGGCAATCCGTTCTGCCTGAATCAAGGCCCGTTGTGCTCCAGCTGTCAGTAGATGATGCATGGGAATTAGGTTTCTGGACTGGTTGATGCCGGAAGAAAATGAACGTGACAGACTGGTGTTGCTCCAGTCTTCATTTAAATAGAGTAACCGATCAAAGGCTTATCTTGCTACATTAGGGATTGGGTACTAGAATTAACAATGCTGGCCTTATGGATTGTGACGATTTTAAAGCTTTGGCAGGGTGGTGATTTTCGCTGTGATGCACTATGAATCAATGTCCCTGTCTCGGTTTAAGTCAGGCCAGTGAAATTTTGATTGTTAAAATGGGTATAATATTTTAGTAAGTTGTGATTTTTCAGTCACTTCCTCAATTGTTCTTTCAGTAGTTTTGGGAAAATCCTCGACGTTTTTTGGTGAGTAACGTATTATTCCTACGAACCTTTCTTTTTCAAAGACTGTAGCGAATCAATTGAGAATGCCGTAACTGAATGTACACATGCGGTTGCGACGTTTTTAAACTTTCAACAGACAATTAACGACAATTCAAATTTCATAAACAGGTTGGGAGAAGTGTCTCCAGAATTGAGACCTCTGGTTTCGGTTCGGATTCACAGTGTTCATCCATAAGAGCCCGGGATGTACGGGCCATAGGAGAAACAAGTTATGTACGAGCGGTTTACAGATCGAGCTCGAAAAGTGATGCAGCTGGCCAATCAGGAGGCCCAGCGGTTCAATCACGAATATATCGGGACCGAACATATCCTTCTGGGATTAGTCAAAGAGGGTTCAGGTGTTGCAGCCAACGTGCTGAAAAATCTGGACGTGGATCTGCGAAAAATCCGTCTGGAAGTCGAAAAGATTGTGCAGTCCGGACCGGACATGGTCACGATGGGCAAACTGCCACAAACGCCGCGTGCGAAAAAAGTCATCGAATACGCGATGGAAGAAGCACGGAATCTGAACCACAACTATGTGGGAACAGAGCATCTGCTGCTGGGTCTGCTTCGTGAGCAGGATGGCGTTGCCGCTCAGGTTCTGATGAATCTGGGGCTGAAACTCGAAGAAGTTCGCGAAGAAGTTCTCAACCTTCTGGGTCATGGCCTGGAAGGGGGCGAAGCGGGCGAACGGACTCCCGGAACCGGCAGCCAGAAAGCCGGCAAAAGTAAAACACCTGCACTGGACAGCTTCGGTCGCGATCTGACTGAACTCGCCAAGCAGAAAAAACTGGATCCGGTCATCGGCCGCTCCAAGGAAATCGAACGCGTCATCCAGATTCTCTGTCGTCGTCAGAAAAACAATCCGGTTCTCTTAGGGGAAGCCGGTGTTGGTAAAACCGCGATCGTCGAAGGCTTCGCCCAGATGGTCGTGAACGGCGAAGTTCCGGATCTGCTCCGCGATCGTCGTATCGTTGTACTCGACCTGGCGATGATGGTTGCCGGCACGAAGTACCGCGGTCAGTTCGAAGAACGAATTAAAGCCGTCATGAACGAAGTCCGTCGTGCCAAAAACACGATTCTGTTCATCGACGAATTACACACGCTCGTCGGGGCCGGCGGTGCGGAAGGTGCCATCGATGCTTCCAACGTTTTGAAGCCGGCTCTGAGCCGTGGCGAACTGCAGTGTATCGGTGCCACCACACTCGATGAGTATCGTAAATACATTGAAAAAGACAGCGCCCTGGAACGACGTTTCCAGAACGTGATGGTAGAACCTCCGACCGACTCACAGACGGTTGAGATTCTGCGTGGTCTCCGCGAACGCTACGAAGAACACCACAAGGTACAGATCACCGACGACGCGCTGGAAAAAGCAGTCGAACTTTCTTCCCGTTACATCACCGGCCGTTGTCTGCCAGACAAAGCCATCGATGTCATCGACGAAGCTGGTGCTCGTATCCGTCTGAAATCCATGGTTCGTCCTCCCGATCTCAAAGAACTGGAAGAAGAATCAGAACGCCTGAATCAGTCAAAAGAAGAAGCCGTTGCCAACCAGGACTTTGAACTGGCTGCCAACCTGCGGGATCAGGCTGATAAACTGAAGAAACGTAAAGAATCGCTGACTCAGGAATGGCGTGAAAAATCCAAAGAAGTCGATGGTGTTGTCGATGCGGAAGTCGTTGCAGAAGTCGTCGCGAAGATTACCGGCGTGCCTCTGACCCGTCTCTCCAGCGAAGACACCGTCCGTCTGCTGAATATGGAAGATGAACTGCACCAGCGGGTCATCAGCCAGGACGAAGCCATCAAGCAGGTTTCCAAAGCCGTACGTCGCAGCCGCAGTGGATTGAAAGATCCCAAGCGACCGATGGGGGCCTTCCTGTTCTCCGGACCTACTGGTGTCGGTAAAACATTGCTGGCCAAAACACTGGCCGAGTTCATGTTCGGCGATGAGTCTGCTCTGATTCAGATCGACATGAGTGAATACATGGAGAAGCACAACGTCAGTCGTCTGATTGGTGCCCCTCCAGGATATGTTGGCTTCGAAGAAGGCGGTCAGTTAACCGAGAAAATTCGTCGTCGTCCCTACGCCGTCGTGCTGCTGGACGAAATCGAAAAGGCACACCCCGATGTCTTCAACATGCTGCTGCAGATTATGGAAGAAGGCCACCTGACCGACAGCTTCGGTCGTAAGGTTGACTTCAAAAACGTCGTGCTCATCATGACCACCAACGCCGGTGCTCAGGGAATGGCTCACGGGGATGCCTTCGGGTTCCGTAAAGCCGACGATGACACCAGCTACGATGCCATGAAACGAAATCTGATGCACGACCTGCAGAAAGAGTTCAAGCCGGAGTTTCTGGGACGTCTCGACGAAGTCGTTGTGTTCCGCAAGCTGACCCGCGAAGAACTGAAGCAGATCGTGGATATCGAACTGGGCAAAGTCCGCAGCCGTCTGAAAGAACAGGGGGTCACCCTCGAACTGACCGACGAAACTCGCGAATTCATCATCGACAAAGGTTCCGAAGGTGGCGAACTCGACTACGGTGCACGTCCGCTGCGTCGTTCTGTTGAACGCTACATCGAAGACCCGCTGGCAGAAGAGCTGCTGCGTGGTGCCTTTGAAGGTAAGAATAAAGTGCTCGTCAAAGTCATCGAAGTCGGCGATAAGAAACAGCTCGACTTCGAAGGTTCTTACGAAGCGGAAACAGAAGAGTTGGCAACCGTCGGCTCTGTAGAAGGGGACGGCGGTTCTTCCGAAGGGGAGTAATCATCGCCCGTCTCTAGAGATGAAAATCGAAAGAGTCCTCTCTCATTGAGTGAGGACTCTTTTTTATTGTCACTGTTGAAATGACTCGATTGAACTTTAGGATGATTCAATGATTCCTCGTCAACTCGAACCCGAAGTCATGGACACCCGCGAAGAAGCCGTCAACTATGACACGATGGATCATAGTGAAGTCAACCGGCTGTTCGCCGAGTCCCTGCTGCCTGTCATCACTGGCTGCCGGCATGACCAGACGCAGACACTGAAAATTCTCGATCTGGGAACCGGGACGGCTCTCATTCCTATTGAGATCTGTCGTCGTATTCCTCATCTGCAGATCATCGCCACCGACCTCGCTGCCGAAATGCTGAAGGTGGCGCAGCAGAATATTCAGCGAGCAGGTTTGAGCGAATCGATCTTTCTGGAACACGCCGATGCCAAGCAGCTTCCTTGTGAAAATCAGAGTATTGACGGCGTGATCTCCAACAGTCTCATCCACCACATTCCCGAACCGCAGTCTGTCTTTGCGGAAATCAAACGCGTTCTCAAGCCGGGAGGCTTTCTCTTCCTGCGTGATCTGCTGCGGCCCGATTCAAAGGCAGAACTCGATCGACTCGTCACTTTGTATGCGGCTGATGAGAATCCACATCAGCGACAGATGTTTCAAGATTCCCTGCACGCCGCCCTGACACGGGACGAAGTCAGAGCGTTACTTCACAGCTGTCACTGGCCCGAAGCAGCCGTGCAAATCACGTCCGATCGTCACTGGACAGTTTCACTCAATTTGTGAAAACGTTTTTTTCGCATCCAAAAATAAAACAAAGGGAGGCCGACTTCTTGCCGACCTCCCTTCGCGACTCATTCAATTACTCTTTAATTGTAATCTGGCCACAGCCATTCCCCGCAGTGTGATTTCCTCAGGCTAAGAAATCATTCGCTGGCATTTTTTGATGGCGACTTTGCTGAAGGTCGGTGCGCTTCCGCTTCTTTCATCGCGTTTTCTCTTTGAATCGCATCGTATACTTCCTGACGGTGTACTGGAATTTCTGTTGGTGCCTGAATTCCTAACCGTACTTTATCACCCCGGATATCGACAATAGTAATGACAATATTGTCACCGATGATGATGCTCTCGTCGCGTTGTCTCGACAATACAAGCATCGTAAATACTCCTTCCGTAGATCTTAGTTCTGGGCCAATGAGGTGATATCTGAAGAGGCGACAAACCTCTTATTGATTTGATTTATTGTTTGTCACCTGTTGTTTATTCGTATGTAATTAAAACAAATCAGACCGGGCTCAAGAATTTGATCCCCGACAGTTCCGATTCCTCAGACTGACCAGAGACCGGCTGCGTTTTCAGGCATAATTCCCTTACCGGCAATGACCCACATCCCTGCATCTTTTAATGAGTTCCTCGTGGGTACTAACTACATCGACCCTTTCTCACAGAGAAATTCTGCTAAGATAGGATAAATAACGTCGCCAGCGAAAGATGGGTGTCGGTTTGCCGAATCCAGCGGGTTTACCGGTTGTATCGGATATACCGTTGGTTTATGGCTAAAATAGTGTATTAATGTGTATTTGTGAAGTTGCTGATGCTGCCAACATGACGGACTGATTTGCGATTCCTGATCTATGCGGATAATCTGTAGTAAGCGCTCTGATTTACGACCTCCTGCTGCCAGGGAGTCCTCCTTCAGTGCAAAATCAGACATGCAATCCACACCTGGACCAGTTTCAAACCGGTTCGGCCCCCTGAAACCCTCTATCAGTCCACCTGATTTTTCGACGAATGCTGGAGTAAAACACGAATGGCAACACTGTTGATCGCTGCGGGAGCTTTTGTAGGTTACATCATTGCCTACCACACTTATGGAAAGTGGCTGTCCCAGAAAATCTTTAACGTCGATGGCAACGCGGAAGTCCCCAGTAAACAGCTGCGGGATGACGTCGATTTTGTTCCCACCAAAAAGGAAGTCATCTTCGGCCATCACTTCACCAGTATCGCCGGCACCGGTCCGATTGTCGGCCCTGCGATCGCTGTTTTCTGGGGCTGGCTGCCCGCATTGGTGTGGGTTCTGTTTGGATCGATTTTCATCGGTGCCGTTCACGATTTCGGTGCACTGGTCGTCTCGTTGCGGAACCGTGGACAGACCGTTGGTGAAGTCGCTGGCCGTTTGATTGCACCGCGCACCCGCATCCTGTTTCTGCTCATACTGCTGCTGGCATTGACGGTTGTCCTCGCGATTTTCGGACTGGTCATCGCCATCATTTTCGCGCTTTATCCTGAAACAGTGATCCCTGTCTGGATCACCATGCCCATCGCGATTGTCATCGGCCTGATGGTCTACAAACAGAATGCGGAACTGCTGATTCCGTCTCTGGTGGCCCTGTTCATCGTCTATGCATCGGTCTGGCTCGGCGCCTATTATTGGCCCATCGATATCTCGGCAATGTTTGGTATAAAACTCATGGGGCCTTTCCCCAATGCCGTCATTCTCTGGACCTTCGTACTGCTCGCCTATTGTGCGATTGCTTCCGTACTTCCGGTCTGGTTGCTGCTGCAGCCCCGCGACTTCATTAACAGTCACCAGCTGGTTCTGGCTTTGGGACTGCTGCTCATCGGTGCCATCGTAGCCGGGGCGACAGGCAAAGCCGATCTGGTCGGCAGTGCCCCTGCCATTGCAAGTAATCTCCCCGCCGACGCACCCCCCATCTGGCCGTTCCTGTTCATCACCATTGCCTGCGGTGCGTGTAGTGGCTTCCACTGTCTCGTCAGCAGTGGTACCAGCAGTAAGCAGGTCGAATCCGAACTCGACGCCCAGTACGTCGGCTACGGTGCCATGCTCCTCGAAGGGGGCCTGGCGGTCATCGTGATTCTCGCCTGTTGTGCCGGCGTCGGTATGGGGGATTTCACCCGTGTCGGCACAGGAGCCGCCTACAATTATGAACCGGCAATCGATGCTGCCACAGGAACTCAGCTCACCGGAGTCGCTGCCTGGGAAACCCGCTATAACGCCAAAGCCGAAAATGGCTGGGCGACTTTTGCATTGAAAGACAAAATCGGTGCGTTCATTCTGGGCGGGGCGAACTTTCTCAGTACGATCGGGATTCCCATGAAACTGGGTATCAGCATTATCGCCGTGCTCGTCGCCAGTTTTGCCGCTACCACCCTCGATACCGCGACGCGTCTGCAGCGTTATGTCATCCAGGAACTGGCGGCCACCATTCATATTAAACCCCTCACCAACAAATATGCGGCCACCGGCCTGGCTGTCTTCCTGGGGGGAATGGTTGCGATGCTTCCCAAAAGCGCGGAAGCGGGACCCGGGAGTGGCGGTCTGATTCTCTGGCCTCTCTTTGGTGCCACCAACCAGCTGCTGGCCGGCCTGGCGTTTATGGTCATCGTCTTTTATCTCCGTCGCCGTAACAAACCGATTATCTTTGCCCTGGTTCCCATGATCGTCATGCTCATCATGCCTGCTTGGGCCATGCTGTGGAACATGTTCAACAGCGAGTCGGGCTGGGCCTATAGTGCCAACGATCGGCATCTGTTCCTGTTTGGAGTCGTCGTGATCGCGCTCCAGATCTGGATGATGGTCGAAGGTCTGCTCGTCTGGTCGAAGTCCAAAGGGCACCTCGAA
>JAGQQP010000678.1 GCA_020426085.1 Planctomycetaceae bacterium
TACGAAAGAGTAGTCGGCCAGATCAGTCGTTGACCGGCATGCGCACAAAGGGAGACCGGATGCAGTCCAGCTCATCCAGCTCCCTGCTGGCGGCCTGAAAGCGACCTTCCGTCGTCCGATGAGTCATAATCACCAGTGGTACGATTGAGAATTCTTCGGAAGGATCCACTTCCGGCGCTTCGTGTTGCACCAGGCTGGCGATGCTGATTTCATGATCGCCGAGTACATTCGTAATGTCGGCTAAAACATGCGGGCGGTCTTCCACGTTTAAACGCAGGAAGTAGCGACGGGAAATTTCCTCGCGCGGCATGATCTTGATTCCCTCACGGGGTTTCCAGAGGTCGAGCCGGGGAAATGTTAAGGCAGCCCTGCCGACAGCAACATCGACCACGTTCGCGACCACAGCAGAAGCCGTCGCCATCTGACCTGCTCCCATGCCTGACAGCCAGACCTTGCCGACGGCATCCCCTTCGAGAGCGATTTTGTTGTAAGCATCTTCCACATGCGCCAGCGGGTTGTCGTTGCGGATTAACGTAGGCTGGGCATGCATTTCCAACTGGCCATCCAGTAACTTGGCGACCGCCAGCAATTTGACGGTATAACCCAGTTCGGACGCATACTGTAAATCAGCCAGGGACAGACTGTCGATTCCCTGCCTGAGAAACTGATCGAGGTTGACTTTGATACCCAGCGCGAGCTGGACCAGAATTCCCAGTTTCTGAGCTGCGTCTGTTCCATCGACGTCCATTGCCGGATCGGCTTCCGCATATCCGATTTCCTGCGCGCTTGTTACAGCGTCATCGTAACTGACATTGTGAGAGAACATTTCCGTCAGAATGTAGTTGCTGGTTCCATTCAGGATGGCTTCGATGGAGGTGATCTGGTTGGCCGTCATTGCCTGGGTGACGGTTTCAATGAGAGGCACTCCACCGGCGACAGCTGCTTCGAAACAGATGCAGCGTCCCAGCTCCCGCGCGCGTTGAAACAGGCTTTCTCCCTTTTCACAAAGGAGCGCTTTGTTCGCTGTCACCACGTCTTTACCACTTTCGAGGGCGCGAAGCATGATGTCGTAAGCCGGGTCGATTCCACCAATCAGCTGAATGACAACATCAATGGATTCATCGTCGAGGACGGCATCGATACTATCGGTCAAAACATCGGAAGGTAAATCGACATTCCTCGGACGGGACAGATCCCGGACAACTGCTTTTTTGAGATGAATGGGTCGTCCAGCCCGCGTCGTCATTTGTTCGGAACGATCCAGCAGGATTTTAGCAACACCACTGCCTACGGTTCCCATACCGATAATCGCGACGTTTAACGGAGAAGACGACATTCCAGATTCCTGAGTGTGTAATAATAATGTTTGCAGCAAGAGGCCCTGTTTCAGGATCGTAATATAGACGGTTCAACAGGAGAGTGGAACCATGGCCTTAAAAAACAGCTGATTTCATCGATATAATATCGGGGGATATAGCGATTTTAAGGGGCAACTCACGCCAGAGAGAGCAATGCGGAGATCAAAGCGAGGGGGGCTGGAAGTGCGGAACTGGCAGATGATCAGTCACAGGTCAGGAGTTCTTTTGAGCCGACAAAATTTTTCCAGCATTCATATTTTGCATGTTTCACCTGCTGGAGTAAAACTGGATTGCGGCTTGGTTTGGCGGGTTTTTGGAACAGCTTCATGCCAGCCTGCGAGGGAGTGCGTCCCCCCTTTTTCGTGTTGCAACGCCTGCAGGCACTGACAATGTTTTCCCAGCTCATGCCCCCGCCATGCGAACGGGGAACTACATGGTCCAGACTCAGCTGTTTGACACTGAATTTTTTCTGGCAGTACTGGCAGCGATAGCTGTCTCGAATGAAGATATTGCGGCGATTGAACTTAATGGTGTTATTGGGAATTCGGTCGTAGCGGAGCAGGCGGACCACACGAGGGACCTGGATTTCAAAGTTGACGGACATGATCCAGTCTTCCAGCTCATTGCGCTCATTAAACTCAGATCTCAGTTCGCTGATTTCAATCCAGGAACTGAAGTCGTAATTCATGAAACTGCCGTCTTCCACGCTGATTACTTCTGCAATATCCTTACTCAGCAGGCAGAATGCCCTTTTTGCAGAGATAACGTGTACCGGCGAATAAGTCTTGTTCAGAGCCAAGACACTCGCCTGCATGGCACTGGACTGTGCTTTCCCGGTCGTTGCTGAAATCATATGCCGCCCACCCTCCAGATCTCTTAGCAAGGTTATGGCAATATTGAGGTACGTTTAAGACCCAAGCGACTTTACGCAGAAACAAAGTATAGGAATTGCCGGGAATGATACCTTAACTGTTTCACCAGTCAATTCAAATTTTCAGATTCCGCGTAATATTTTGGCGCGCACCTTCTTCGCAGATATTTTACATTTGAGGGATCCCTTCAGGCAATAGCTTCCCAGGTTTGTGAGAAATGTATACCAAAAAAACAGCCGCTTTCTCTGACCGTTGAAATCAGAGTGAAGCGGCTGGGAAGCTCAAATCAGGTTTACTGTAACCAGGACAGGGGAGCCGTCGCCGGAGGCATCTTAATCAGCTTGACGCAGGAAACGTCTTTGTGGCTGGAGACTTCTTCGATGGCGGCTTCCGGGACTTCACCATCAACGTTCAAGACCGCAATGGCTTCGCCACCAGGTTGATTCT
>JAGQQP010000679.1 GCA_020426085.1 Planctomycetaceae bacterium
AACCAGTGGGAACTGTGAGACGGTCTGATATGATGGAGGCGGTTTTTTTCAGGGGCCTGCTCCTGGAAGGGGCGTCCATTGATGTTTCAATTTTGATTGCAAGCTTGAATGATGAGAATGATTTCCGAGGAGTTCCAAAAATTCCTGGCATCACAATCTGTAGAGATCCTGGAACAGTTTGATACAAAGACAACAGGTCAGTTACGTAGTGAGTGGAAAAATACGTTTGCCTTGGGATATCGGGTTCCACCGGGTGGGTTATTCTGGCATGTTTTTACCTTTGAGCATTCGGTTTATACACAGGGAAAGCCTGCTTTAAGACTCTACAATGAAGAAAGTTCCGCTCTATTTATCGTCTTTCCCAGTCCGCGCAGTGATTCCACCTGCTACTATTGTAAAGCAGAGAAAATGCCCGATTTACGAGAATGTCGGGATGATCTGTTTGTATGCAATCGAGACTTTGACTGGACGATGGCGTACACCCATGAAGAAGGTCTCGGCCCATTTTTTTCGCGGAAAGAATGGCAAACCTGGTATACAGGATCTTAAAAATTCCTGTACAGAAACAAATCGCAAACAAAGATCAGACTCAGGGAAAATATTATCGACGCTCTACATCAAAATCTGTTGCAGCGTGTCTCTGCTGCCTGTGATGAATCTGTGCCTGTGCGTGTGTTGATAAACCGCTGGTTGCCTCAACCGTTTGCGCTTTCCCCCTGGGCGACCTGGACGCTGTTTTCCCTGATTCGACATCGTCAGAGACAGGCGTTTGTGGCGGAAATTGTCCGGGATCGCGTGGGAGTCAGGCTCGAACATCTCGCGCGACGAGGGTATGACGCACATCCACCTGATAAAGGTCATGGAGTTGTACCGGGGCTGGCGGACTGGGATTACAACCTGCATGGACGTGGTTGCTGTGTGATACACCGGTTAAGTGGCGTCGAGATTGATGTCGATTTTTTTGATGATACTTCCGACTGGTTCGAACCATATTTTTATCAGTGTTTTTTAAGCACACTGAAAGAACCTGAACTCTGGGAGAAACGGCTGATTGAGCTGCATCCTCAATTCAGTGATCGGGGACCGACTTTTGAGACCATCAGGCTGGCATTCGCAGATCTGCAGGAAGCGGGGTTTCTGGAATCTCATTCCCAAAGATCATCGATCGTCAAGTTCGCTTTTGACGAACAGACGCTGTCGAACCAGATGGCGTGGTTTGAAACGGCAGCCGAAGACAGACATCGTTTGATACGACTGGCAGCTGTGATCGGCGACTGGCCACTGGTTTGCAATTTACAGTCAGCAGAAAATGTGGAGGTCACCGTCGCTGAGGCGGCCAGGCAGGTGATTGCATTGCGGGAGCAGAAACTGATCCGCCTGTTTGAGGAAGAAAATCGGCAGAGGTTGGCGCTCAAAGGATTACAGGAGATCGATAGTCTGCATCTGGATGAATATATTATAACCATCTTGAAGCAGGGAATGTCTACAGCGGACACGGCACTGGAGATGCTGCTGAAACGGAATGACAAATCGTGGTGCCCCCTCATTCATGAGTTTTATCAACAGTTCAATCCAGCGGGATCTGCGGATGAATTTCCGAGTCCTGAAATCTGGGGGCAGTGCCTGGAGTTTCTGTTTCGTCATCAATATCCTTTTCCTGAAGCGGCAGAGGTGTTTTCGAACGTCCATCAATACTGCCTGGGAGAAGCGGTCGTGCTGGCTCTGATGTATCAGCGTTCCCATGCATTGAGATTATTGCGTGCCGCTTTACGTTCTGAGATTCCCAATAATCGAATGATTGCCGCAGCGGTTCTGGCGTTGATAGATCAGCCCTGGAGTCGTGAGGAGTTGCTGTCTGCCTTCAGTGAATCTGAGGAGCTGGCACAAACAGCCGAGTGCCGCGCCGCACTACTCGAAACGCAATGCAGCCAGGCACATCAGATTGTTTCAGAGTGGCAGGCCCGACATCCTGTTCAGAGAGAATCAGACGAATGGATGACCGTTGAAGAAATGAATATTCGAAGTCTCCCGGTCTATCTGCAGTGGGAGATGGATGATTTACGCGAGCGAATCGTGCCGCTGCGGAATGTCGTCCTGCCGGATTTCGAAAATGAGTGAGCCTGAAATACCACAAATGTGTCCATGGAGCAATGGGCGTATGTGAAACGACAATAGTTACTGGAATCTTCAATGAAACTGTCTGTGGCTGCCTGGGAAATTGTGAATCAGCTTGCTGCGAGTGAGCGCAGGCAGTCGTGGTTTCGGCAGATGATGGGGCGCAGCGATGTCTCTTCATTATTGCGGAAACTGGGGGAGCTGAATGAACCGGCGGCACTGCCTTACGTGGCTCAATTTCTCACCAGCGCTGATCGGGCAACGAGAGCTGCAGCGCGAGAGACGGTTGTTGTACTACTGACGGACATTTCCGCCCGTGATTTGCTGGCGCTGGAAGAACAGTCTCTGTGGTTGAATGCCAGTTATCGCTGGCAAAACTGGTCTCGAATTCAACCCGCGGACGTGGCTGCGATTGCCGGGAGTCCGGATCAACGGGGGTACTCTGCGGTTTTGAGTCTCCTTTCGTTTCACAAAAATGGCTATGTGCGGCAGGAAGCAGTACGACTGCTGACAGAAATCGACAGAAGTGAAGTTCTGCCCTGTCTGGTGATCAGACAGAA
>JAGQQP010000680.1 GCA_020426085.1 Planctomycetaceae bacterium
TGTGAGGGAAGAAAATCGAGAGGATCAATTTTTGTTCGCAGATTGAACAGACCCACTCCCGTAATCATCACCAGGATGATCGTGGCAATGGAAACGCGTCCGGAATGATCAATCAGCCAGTTGGCACAACTTTGAAAATCCCAGCGTTTTCCCCCGGAATGAACTGTTTTCGGGTCAACAGGCCAGATTGTTAAGACAGCGGGAGTCAGCCCCAGACCGGTAATCAGAGACACGAATGTCCCGACAGAGGCCGCATACCCGAACTGGATGACAGGCCCGATTTCACTGACTGTTAGAGAAAACAGACCAATGGTTGTCGTCAAAGTTGCCAGTACGCAAGGCTTCCACGCTATTTTTAATGCAGCCGCTAACGGATCTGGTTCGTCAATACAGCTGGCAACATAGTGATGCACATGGATTGAAATCGCCAGGGTGAAGACCATGACCATCACTGACAGGGCCCCCAGGATGAAATTCATTTCTCCACCACCCAGATAAATCATCGCCGTGGTGAGATTGATGGCCCAGATCGTCAGCCCCAGGGTAGCCAGTGTTTTCTTCCACTCCCGGAAAGAATAATACAGCAGTCCCAGGCTGATCAGTAACGTGATAATAAAGAACTTTTTGTTGTTTTTCTGGCTTCCCAGGCGATCCAGTTCTGCAATCACAACGGGAGCTCCCGCCAGTTGAACTTCGCTGCCGGTTAACTGATTGTATTCCAGTTTTTCACGAATCCCCTGTACTGTCCCGGCCCGGTTTTTAATACCTGTGTCAGAAAGCAGAACCAGTACGCCTGCGACATTCTTCTCGGAATTCATCAATAGCCCGTTCAGACGTTTGTCGACTTCAGCCGGTTCTACTTTGAATTCGTGCAGTATCGATTTGAGCCGCTGGGGAGTCCAGCATTGTCTGACCGTCGGTAAAGACTCGATCCGGCTGGCGGTCGCTTCCACAAGCGAAGGTTGATCCAGCCCGCCCTGAACGGCAACGAGTACAACTTCCTCCGCTCCGAACTCTGATTTAAATCGATCGTAGACGATTCGTACATCGGAGTCTTTTGGCAACCAGGTTTCGATATCGTTATTAGAAGGCAGCAACTCTGCCAGAAATGTCAGAATCGGCAGCGTGCAAAAGACGCCCCAGATTAGTTGCCTGCTGTACTTATTGTAGAAGGAAGAGATCATCATAAGGTTTGGTAGATCAATCTGCTTTGTCTTGCTTGAGCCAGTTCAAGTACTCAAGTCAGAGTAATCAATAGTCAGCGCACGCTCTTACATCACTGAAAGCAACATAAAAACAAACGCATGAAGGAGAACTATTTCTTACTGCGACCATCCCAGTTTGATATCGAACCACCAGTGAATACAGCCTCATTCGGAATTTCTAATCCTCAGACGTTATAGCAGAATCAGCTGATGCCTTTGGAATGACTGTTACAACTCGCACCTTCACAGGGTGGATAATCATTACAATGCGTAAGCATTTCTGTCTCTTAATAGTTTCACCTGACGTTATAACTGTCAGAATTTAGCTATCACAATCACCGGATCTGGACGAATCCCCACACCTTACAGTAGCGACCACTGCGAATCGAATTCCGTCGGTAATCTGAAACTAAGAAAGTCCTCAATTATTTTTGTAGTCTATATTTCAATATCAGATTCGAATCAGAATACGAATCAACAATTGAAAATTGACTTCATAGCAGGAGTAGATTCAATGGAAGAAACCCCTTGGAGTCGTCCCACGATGGACGACTTGAAACATGTGCTGGAAAGTTTTGGTAAGAATGACGCCGTCAACATTCGTGATGTCGATCGTCTGGAACTCTCTGTACCAGCAGAAGTCAAGACCGCGCGCGGCAATACCATTTCAGCGATGACGCGGGAAATCAGTCGTCAGGGACTGGGGCTGTTGCACAAAGGGATGCTGAATCCCGGTGAAGTCAGTGTAAAGCTGGCCAGTGAAACCCGCGAATTTGAATATCGCGTGCAGATCATGTGGTGTACGCCCTGCGAGAATGGTATGTTCATCAGCGGTGGTGAATTTGTCACCAAGCCAGAAAACTAACTAGAAGCGATACTGCTGCTCAGCTGGTTTTTTTACTCCGCGTTTAAGCAGGACAGCAATGATCGACAGCAGCAGTAAAATGATCACTCCTCCTGCAATCATCAGCAGAGTGGGAAGTCCCCACCATCCCCCTGCACGACTCGTCTGCTTTTGTTCATCGAGATCCCACTCGATCTCCTCTAAAGTCAGGCTGGTCTGAGCCAGAGGTTTCTCGGCATTGGAAACTTGCTGTGGGAGTTTCTCAAGTGTCTCTTCCTGGGGAGCCCCTTTCATTTTAGAACGAAAAGTGACAGGAGCGGCACTGGTATCTCGCCCGGGCTTGGCTTGGGAAGTTAAATCTCCAGGCACGGATGGCAGCTTGGGGAGCATCAATTGTGGCCCCGGCCCTGCCCCTGCTGATTTCTTCTCCTCGACCACTGGCTTTTCAGGCATCGCTTCAGGGCCACTCAGTCTGATTTTGGCAGGTGGTTCCTCGGGGACTTCTTCCAGTTCCAGTTTCAAAGCAGGAGCTGAGGGAGTGGTATCCGTAACTTTCTTCTCAACTTTCTCTGCGACCGGCACTCGAGTTTCCACTTCTGGCTGAGAATCGAAAGCAGGTGGTT
>JAGQQP010000681.1 GCA_020426085.1 Planctomycetaceae bacterium
CGAATTCAGGGGCATCCTGATGATTACGGTGCGGCGAACAGGTGACGCGCCAGTCTTTGCTCTGAATTTCAGCGATGGCAGCCGGCAGATTGCCGATGCGTCCGTGAAAATCGTTGGCGGGGCTGAGGAAGATGATCGGGCAGGTGATCTGTTTCAGGCTGACGTCATCCCCCAGCGTTTGACAGAACAGGGGACTCCTGTTGTAGCGGTCGCTGATCCCGCCACACGAGGGAGCGGCTGCTTTCACGCGGGAGTCGGGCGCCGTCAGCACGGTGAGTTTACCACCCATCGAATGGCCATAGACTCCCAGTCGGTCGGGATCGACCATGGGCTGCTGTTCGAGGAACGTCAACGCGCGACGGGCCGCGAGCGCAGCGAGAAACCAGCCACTGTTGCGCGGTGATTCAATGCTGTCGAAGGTCCAGGTATCCGGCTTGATGCTGGGGAACTGGTTGCCCGGATGCTTACCGGGCGCATGATAGCCGTCCAGTGCACCCCAGTCGGTGGTGACACGAAAACGGGGATCGTCTGTCTTACCCTCCCAGAACAGTTTCACTTCAGCGGGCGTCACCTGGTAGTCGGGGGCGCTGATGCGACCGGCCCAGGCGATGGAGACCGTGGCATATCCCCGTGTTGCATTCATCAGGCAGGCCCGGTAGTCGGCATACTGTCCGCCACCATGAATCTGCAGCAGTCCGGGGAGCTTCTGCTTGTTTGTCTGTGCCTCTTTGGGATATCCAAACACCGCTGCCAGCCGGGCGGTCTTTCCTTTAAAGACGCCGATCCGGAAACGGACGACCTGCAGAACGACGCCGTCTTCTTCCCACTCTTTGAGGACTTCGGTTTCCAGCGGCTCACTGCGGGGATCAAAGCCGGCCCACATTTCCGCGAAGTTCTGCGGAGCCTGTTTGTGTTTCAGTGGGGGCAGGGTCTCGGCGGCCTGAAGTGAAGAGGAGACGGCTCCGAACAGCAGACAAACGCAGAGAGTCAGTTTTTGCAGGACATGAGTCATGAAGGCAATTCGCTTATTTGAGGCATTGTTGATCCTGCAGGTATTTTCCTGTCAGGAAAGTGCTGTCGTCTTACTCAAGCATAGAGGGCGAAAGCGTTGAATGCCACAAAATAGAACTCTCTCTGAAAACTATTTTGCGTTCAATTGGATCTGTGCATGTTTCAACCAGATGTTGACCCGTTCTTGATCGCGTTCTGCATGTTTCTGATTGACGGAAAGCACAGGGGCGATGTCGGGTTGATCAGCGTAGTGGATTTCGACCATCTGTAACAGATAAGCAATATCGCTGTTGTGAGCGCTGCGGGCTCGCGCTTTGATCGTTGACAGGGGATACTTTCGTACTTCCCGCTTTTCATCATGGAATAAAGAATGTGTCAGTTCATGCCCGGGCTGAAAGGTTAAGAGATCCTCATCGCTGCGGGGGAATGTGCCTTTTTCATCTGCGTAGGCTAAGATCCACCAGGCCACCTTTCGCAGGTACTCATTACTCGTTTTCACCTCGACCATATAATTAAAACCACTCTGAACCAGCCGAAACGTGTAGAACGACAAGACAGAAGCACAGACGAGAAAGAACACGAGCACCAGTTTTTTTGTTCGGCTGCGAACGGGCATCAACGGCTCCTGGTGAATCATTCGCGAAAATCGGGTATTTCGTTTGTGATGAAAAATGTAACTTTGAGTCCTCTATTGTACAAAATAAAAGATGGCCGAAGTCAGGAAAATGTTTATGCTTTAGAAATATTAACCGTTCTGGAAACCTTATTTGTCTTCATTCAGTCAGACTGGCATAGCAGGTTCTATGGAGATTCGAATTGATTTTGAAATTTCAAAGAAGTGGAACAACAATGTAAGTCAACTGGATGTCCCCAGTCTGAGCAAGAGTGACTTACACTATCATATTTTTCTCGGTGATTTGATATTGATCATTAATGACATCGACTGCAGTGCACGCTGGGGTTGGATCCCACTGCTGGACCTGGCGACTGCATTGCATGATATCAGAAAGAATCTTGCTGGAGTTCGAAGAGGCTCAGAGATATTTGAGTTCACCGAATGTGAGGCAGCGATCCATTTTGAACGCAATGAGAGCCATATTGCAATTTCAAATCACTATCCTCCACAATGCACACAAGTTATTTCTTTCGAACAATTTGATAAAACAGTAACAGCTTTCTGCAACAAGGTGTTTCAGGAGTCCTTGAATCTCATTCCCGCCCTTGAGTCGAATGCGTATTATCAGGAACTACGAAGACTGACTGTACGACATGAATGAAAGGTCCGGCCACCTTTGATGTTTTGCTACGGCGATGGACCCGAACCGACGGTGGAAGACTTTGTGACAGCGCTGTGTGGGCAGGATTGAAGTATGCCTTAATCCAGATCACCGGTGTACCGACGTCGTTTTCGTCTTCTGGTCGGGGGATCGTTACCAGCACTTGCCTTCAGTTGCTTTCTCTTCTTCTTTTTGGTTTTCTGCTTTCGGTCGCGATAAAATGTATAATGATCACGAACGATAAAACCACCCATTAAAGCAAAGAGCAAAGGGGCGAATAACCCCAGGGTAACCATCCAGTTTGTGCCTGATTCCAGAACAGACCTGGAGGGATCGTCTGGAGAATAAAAGGTCTTGTGTACGGAGCCGACAGGATATTTATTG
>JAGQQP010000682.1 GCA_020426085.1 Planctomycetaceae bacterium
TAACATGTCGGTTCCCTCTGATAAAGCGCTGGCTTTCGGTTATACCTTCCTGGGAATGCGACTGGATTGTGCGCAATGCCATAAGCATCCCTTCGATGAATGGTCCAAGCAGGACTTTGAACTCTTTACGGAATTCTTTACCCGGGTCAAATTTGGTGTACCCCCAGATGCCGCAATACTGCATGAACAGACGCGGAATATGCTGGGGGTTCCCGTAAAATTGAATACGGCTTCTCTACGAAGACAGAGTTATTTACGGATCGCAGCGGAAGGACGATCGATCCCCTGGCGCGAAGTTTATATTGAGCCTGCTAAAACCGAAAAACAGGTTGCCAAACTGCTGGGGGGAGAAGAAATTGATATCAGTCAGAGCAGCGATCCGCGAGAACTGCTGATGCAGTGGATGCTGGACGAACCGAATCATTATTTTGCCAAAGCGTTTGTGAACCGGATCTGGGCTCATTATTTTAATGTGGGCATCATCAATCCACCGGATGATCTGAATCAGGCCAACCCGCCGAGTAATAAAGCTCTGCTCAATTACCTCGTCCAAGGGTTCATTGACAGTGGCTACGATATGAAGTGGTTGCATCGGACGATTGCTAACAGTCGTACCTATCAACTCAGCTGGCGACCGCATCCGACGAATCGAAAAGATACACGTAATTTCAGCCACGCGATTCTAAGACGTCTGCCTGCGGAAGTTGCTATTGATGCCATTCTGCAGGCGACTGCCAGCGAGAAACAATTGGTAAAGCTGTCGACACAAACAGACCGTCGTAAAATTACTCAGCATCCGCTTTCCTATCAGGCACGTGCGATTGATTTTTCGCTGCTGGTTTTTGGAAAACCGTTACGAACCACGAACTGTGACTGTGAACGGCAGGATGAGCCGACGTTGCTGCAATCCCTCTATGTGCGTAATGATGCAGAAATGCTGGGCCACCTCACACGTGCGGACAGTTGGCTGACGGAACTGAAGGGGAAAACATTTCCACCATCAGAACAGGAGAAACTGGTGACCGAAGCATACCTGCGCACACTTTCCCGATTTCCGGAAAAACAGGAACTGAATGAGAGCCTGCAGCATTTGCAGAAAACCAAAGATATCTACGAAGGTCTACATGATCTGATGTGGGTTTTATTGAATACTCAGGAATTTATCACTAACCATTGAGCCAGTCAGTCACTGATGGGAATTGACCGTTCCCGAAGAGGGCAAAAATGATGAATCAACACAAAATCAGCAGACGCAGTGCATTACAGATCGGATTTCTGGGCGGGCTGGGGTTATCGTTACCTGGATTCCTGAAGCTGTCTGCAGCTAATGCTGAGTCGGCGGCCCCGAAGAAGTCGAAAGCAGATGCTGTTCTGTTTCTGAATCTGGCGGGAGGTGTTTCGCATCTGGATACGCTCGATATGAAACCGGATGCACCGACCGAGACACAGGGAGAATTCAAGTCGATCCAGACGTGTCTTTCCGGATTCAATGTCTGCGAGCATTTGCCAAAGTATGCAGCGAAGGCTGATCAATTTACGCTGATTCGCGGCATTTCGCATTCGGCGGGCGCCCATCCCCAGGGGCAGTCCTGGATCTCGACAGGGAATCGACCGGTACCCGCACTGATTTATCCTTCACTGGGATCAGTGGTCAGTAAAGAGGTTTCGAGCAAACCAGATCTACCGGGCTATGTAGCGATACCGAAAACAGAATGGAATGCCGGCTATATGGGAGACGCTTACGCGCCTTTCAAAACCAATACTGTGCCTCGACCAGGGCAGCCGTTTCAGGTGCGCGGGATTTCTCTGCCTGAAGGACTCACGCTGGAAAAAGTCAACCAGCGACAGCAACTGCTGGATAAACTGAACCGGCGATTCAAAGGAGAAGCAACCGAAAGCCAGTTACTGGAAGCTCTGGACCAGTTTGGTTCACAAGCTTATAACATGATTACTTCCAAGCGGGCGCGGGCCGCCTTCGATGTCGAACAGGAAAGTAAACCGATACGCGATCTGTTTACACCCGATGAATTCAACCAGTCTGTCTTTCTGGGATGTCGCCTGATTGAATATGGCGTGCCCTTCGTGACAGTGACTTATGATGGCTGGGATACGCATACAGAAAACTTTGCAGGTCATCGCCGACTGCTGCCGGCACTGGATGGTGGGATGACAGCGGGCCTGGAAATGCTGAAACAGAAAGGACTGCTGGATCGTACCCTGGTAGTGATTATGGGCGAGTTCGGACGCACACCTAAAATCAATGTCAACGCGGGACGCGATCATTATCCGCGCGTCAACTGGTGCCTGATGGCGGGAGCCGGGATCAAACCGGGACAATTCATCGGCGGGACGACCAGGGCAGGGGATGCACCGGATGAGAATACTGAGATCAAACCCGATGATATCGCTGCGACCATTTATCACAGCCTGGGAATTGATCCGTTGATGGAATACTTTACCAATACCGGACGCCCGACCATGCTGGTTCCCCATGGTCGGATTATGCATGAACTGTTCGCCTGAAGGGATGCGGAGTGAGGGGCTTCAAATGGGGCTCTCCTTGTCGTTATGATTGATTTGTGTCACGACCTGAGGTCTAATTGAGTGATGGTGAAGTGATACGAATTCGATAACCAGAACTGATGCCGAAACTATCCTG
>JAGQQP010000683.1 GCA_020426085.1 Planctomycetaceae bacterium
TCCTGTTGTCTTCGACAACCGCGAATTGCATTCGCGGCCACCCGCTGTCAATGAATGTGCGCAGACCTGCTTCCGTTTATTTTAAAGGGGCATCGGTACCCTGTTCGATTTCCAGCAGGCGTTTTTTGCGCCATAAGCCGCCGCCGTATCCGGTGAGAGTGCCGTCGGCTCCGATGACGCGGTGACAGGGAATCAGAATCGCGATGCGGTTATCGCCGTTGGCGCGGGCGACGGCGCGGTCTGCAGTCGGTTGTCCGATAATGTCGGCCTGTTCGGAATAGGAACGGGTGGTACCGCAGGGAATGGTTTGCAGCGCTGCCCAGACTTTCTGCTGGAATTCGGTGCCTGGTGTGATGAGTGGCAGATCGAACTCCGTCCGTTTCCCGGCAAAGTAGGACTCCAACTGCCCTTCCAGCAGGGGGAAGAAACGACTGTCGCCGGGCAGCGCTTTTGCCTTCAGATGTTTCTGCAGGCGATTGATTTGTGTCTCCAGCATGCGGCGGTCGGTGAATTCCAGCAGACAGATCCCCTGCTTCGTCGCACCCGCCAGCATCGGCCCCAGAGGCGTTAAGATCCGATTCACAACGATCACCTGCTGACCGTTACTGTTGGCCGGTGCGGTCCCCATTGTTTTTTTGAAGCCTTCACCGAACCCGCTGAGTGATTCATACCCGCTCTGAAAAGCGGCGTCGGTGACGGACGATTTGTGTTGAATCTGACTGAAGGCCTGGTTGATCCGCCGCATCCGCAGATAAGCGCTGAAGCTCATGCCGTGCAGTTTCTGAAACCAGCGACGCACACGCACCGGATCGAGGCCCCGTTCGCGCAGATCTTCGGCCTGCAGCCGGATCGTGGCATCCTGCTCAACTTCTTCTATTAATGGCTGCAGCCAGTCCGGCGTCGATCCCAAAGCGACCAGCGGACGACAGATCTTGCATTCCCGGTAACCATTGGCGAGAGCCGTTTTCGCGTCGGGAAAATATTCGACATTCTCAGGTTTCGGCTTCCGGGCCGAACAGGAGGGGCGACAGAAAATCCCCGTCGTACGAATTGCGGCGACGAACACGCCTTCAAAGCTGCTGTCCCGTGCGACCAGCGCGGCGTACATCGTCTCCCGGTCCGGCAGACTTTGTGTGTGGTTCTGTGATGTCTCTGTCTGATTCATTTCTGAAAATCCCTTTGGTTACCTGTTACTGTTTTAACATGGTATCCACTCTCCCCCCTCCGACAACCGGGAAATGAACAGGGATTTCGGATTGTAAATTTCGCAGACGGAGCCACTGGTTAGCGGCGTCACATAGCGAAGCAGATTCTGATTCTGGTACCAGCGAAGAAAAAATCTCAACAGACAACTTAAAATCAGACATTTATGTACAGTTAAAACAAGTAGACGGTTGCTTTCACTCTACATCTTTACTAATCGAATGTACTGTAGCTATCATTGTTTTTTGGAGAAGTGACTCGTGCACATGCTTTGATTGAAGCACTCATTTTTACAGCGCAGGACTTAGTAAGCCTAATGTCGTCTGATTGTATATTACTCAGGTCTTCTTATTGGAGATTTTTTGGGTATGCCCAATTCATTTTCGTCTCTCAATGCCTGTTCCAGAGCGATCTTTAGCTCGCTGTTGGATAAAGACCGCTTCCGGATTTTTAATTATATCCGAACACTGGTGCCTCATTATTCTGATGCGGAAGATGTCTACCAGCATGTCTGCCTGACTCTCTGGAAAAAATTTGAAGAGTACGATCGGGATCGAGATTTCTTTCCCTGGGCCTGTGGGATTGCATTTTATACCGTTCGGAATCACTATAGGAGCCTGCGTCACGATCGACATTATTTCGATCAGGACCTGATGGAAACCATGTCTCGGAAACGAGAGCAGCATTTATCTAACTACAATAGTCGGATTGATTATCTCCATGAATGTTTAAGCTCCCTGACCTCGTCCGATCAGAAGCTGCTGCGGGACGCCGTTTTTGAAAAACGGTCCATCGCGGAGATCGCAGTAACAACCGAGAAATCGATCCAGACGCTGTATAATCGTATGTCAATTCTCCGACGGGAACTGGCAGAGTGTATTTCGCGTAAGCTGCGGAATGAACAGTAAGCAGAATGTCAATCCAGGATCTCCCTCCCGAATTTGAGCAGTTGCTGAACCGGCTGTTAGACAGCCCGGACGAAGAGATTTCGCAATCCGAGTTCGACCAGTTCCAGGCTTATCTTTCGACCAATCCCGAGGCGATGCAGTACTACTTTGATTACCTGGACATCAATCTGGGAATGCAGAGTGATATGAAGGCACGCCTGGAAGCGCTGGAACAGACATTCAAGGAGCATAACTCTCAACACACTCAGCCCTCCCCGCAGCCGATCGTCGTCAGGCGGACGGCGTTTCTGCGTTATGCAGTTGTTGCCAGTTGCTCGCTACTGGTGGGACTGCTGTTGGCATGGAGCTTCCCAGGTTATTTCCCGGGGAACCGCACACCTGATCCGCAGTCCGGGAAAGAGGAACGCACTTATGTAGCCACACTCACGCGTTCTACGGATTGCGTCTGGGGCAGCGAGTCTCCGCCTGAATTCTCCGGCCAGAGACTGATGACGGAGGATCTGGTCCTGGAACGGGGGGTCGCTGAATTTCGCTTTGATACGGGG
>JAGQQP010000684.1 GCA_020426085.1 Planctomycetaceae bacterium
GGACGGTGACATACGAAGAGGGCCGCGACTTTCGCTGGAAGCCAGGTACGCATGAAATCATTCTGCCTGCGAATTCCAGAATCAATTCACAGACGCCTGCAGACCTGCGTCGTCCCGATGATTCACAGCGACATAAACTGACGCACCGTGACGGAAATGGCGAAATCTTTTTTGGCGGGAAACTCGAATATCACAACATGCAGACCTGCATTACCTACACTCACGAGCCGGTGAACTGGCAGGGGATTGTCCCCGCTTTTGATAAGAAAACACTGCCCCGGACGATTCAGAAACTGCGCGAGCAGAAGCCGGTATCCATCGTGTTAATGGGAGACAGTATCTCCACGGGCTGTAATGCCTCGGGCTGGGCGGGAGCAGCGCCGTTTCAACCGGCGTTTCTGGAACTGTTGCAGCAGCATCTGGAACAACAGTATCAGACAAAAGTCAAAGTCACCAATCCTTCAGTCGGCGGTAAAGACACGCGCTGGGCTTTGACAGAAGTCGATCAGGTTGTGGCACCGCATCCCGATCTGGTGATCATCGCGTTTGGCATGAACGATTCCGCCGGTCGCTCTGCCAAAGAGTATCAGGCGAACACGAAAGCCCTGATGGAAGAGGTGCGAAAAAAACTGCCGGAAACAGAATTCATTCTAGTTGCTCCCATGCTGGGCAACCGGGACTGGGTGCGACTCAAACATGAGCTGTTTCCCCAGTATCGCGATGCCCTGGCAGAGCTCTGCGGTTCAGGAATCGCACTGGCGGATATGACTTCCCTCTGGACCGAATTTCTCAAGCAGAAACAGGACTGGGATCTGACCGGTAACGGCGTCAATCATCCGAATGATTTCGGTCATCGCGTTTATGCGCAGGTTCTGTCGGCCTTACTCGTTCCACCAACGGTCACTGTTTCGACAGTCGCAGAGACGCCTGCTCCTGAAGAGTTAATGCTGTGGAACGGTCAGGCACCGATCGATAAAGAGCATTTCAAAAATGAAGATACGAAAATTACCGTGCATCGTCCGGCAAAAGGGAACGGGGCCGCGATTGTGATCTGTCCGGGAGGCGGCTATCAGCGACTGGTGACCGGCGGAGAAGGGCACGGCATTGCGAAATGGCTCAATCAGCATGGGATTGCCGGGATCGTGCTGGAATACCGGATGCCCCACGGTCGTACGTATGTGCCTTTAATGGATGCCCAACGGGCGATCCGTCTGGTACGGGCGAATGCCAAACGCTGGGACATCGATCCCAATCGGATCGGCATCATGGGCTTTTCCGCTGGCGGGCATCTGGCTTCGACTGCAGCAACCCATTTTGATAACGGAAATCCCCAGGCGAAAGAACTCGTCGACCGCGAAAGCTGTCGTCCCGATTTTGCCATCCTGGTCTATCCCGTCGTGACGATGGGGGAAAGTACGCATGGGGGCTCGCGTAAAAACCTGCTGGGAACCAATCCGACGCCGGAGATGGTGAAACTGTTCTCCAACGAAAAGCAGGTGACAGCAGAGACGCCTCCTGTTTTCCTGGCGCATGCTGTTGATGACAAACCGGTGCCTATCAAAAACAGCCAGGATCTGTATGCGGCTCTGCAGGCGAAAAAGATTCCTTCCAAACTGCTGGAACTTCCCTCCGGCGGTCACGGTCTGAACGGTTACAAAGGTCCGATGTGGGATGCCTGGCAGAAACAGTCAATGGAATGGCTGGCCAAGCTGAAGATCATTCCGGAACAGGATGCGAATGATTGATGCATATTAAACAGGAGTTCTGATGCGTCTCTCACTTCTGATCACAGTTATGCTGATATATTCAATGAGTATGACGGGTTGTTCTGGCGAAGATCAGGTTACGAACACGACTTCCCTGCAGGATGAAACGGTAGAACAAAACCTGCAGGCCCCGTTAATTCTCGAGTTCATTCAGGCAGACTGGCATCGAGTTTCTCGAGCCGCTGATATTATGGAACGGCGGCCGCAACAGGCTCTGCCTGTCCTGGTTCGTTTGCTGGATCAGGATCGAAAAGTCAAATTGCAGAATACTGCTGACCTGATCTATCCCGGTGCGGAAATGTTCTACGGTCATGGCGGGATCATCAATTATGATATCGACCAGCTATCTGTACGCGCTGGTTGGCTACTGGAAATGATTACATTTGAAGACTTTGGATTTTCTGAACCGGGAATTGATCATGACCAGCTCCTTTCAGCAGCGGTTGCAGGCAAAAAGGATGTGCCTGCTGCTGATGTGCTCGAGATCAATTCAGATGAAAAACAGAGAAAAGAAAAACGCTCCGCTGCTGTTGCTCGCGCGAAAAAATGGTGGCAAACGAATCAGAGTGGCTGGACAAGGCGGGTTGCTCTGGAGGCAGCGATCCGCTCAGATAACCCATATCGGGTTGCAAATGCACTGGAATGGATCAGGCACAGCGAGATTCCCATTAACGGTATGAGTCGCCAGTGGTATGTTAAGGAAATCTATCCCGTTGTGAAGCAGATTGCACAATCCGGCGAAGAAGAAAATGCCGAACAGGCCAGCATCCTTGTCGAGAATTATCAGATAGACGAATGGTACTGGTATGACAGCAAAACTGTCACAGAGCCTGCGCAGTGACTTTTTTTACTGTGACTATGTTGATCTC
>JAGQQP010000685.1 GCA_020426085.1 Planctomycetaceae bacterium
GAAGGCATGCATACGGTCACACCACATCTGGTCTGTGACGGAGCGGCTGATGCGATCGCATTTTATGAAAAGGCTTTTGGTGCCGTCGAACAGATGAGACTGCCCGGTCCCAACGGAAGGCTGATGCATGGCTGTATTAAAATTGGTGACTCACAAGTGATGCTGGTGGATGCAAACAGCGATTGTGGTATTCAAGGGCCCAAAGATTTGAGCGGTTCCCCCGTGACACTGCATCTGCAGGTGGAAGACGTAGACGCGTTGGTTGAGCAGGCGGTTGCGGCGGGAGCCACATTGAAAATGCCGGTGACCGATATGTTCTGGGGTGATCGTTACGGGCAAGTGGTAGATCCATTCGGACATTGCTGGGCCATCGCGACACATGTGCGTGACCTGAGTATGGAAGAAATTCAGGAAGGCATGCAGGCGATGTTCGGCCAGTGCTGATTCACTTTTGCTGTCTGCTTTTTGCTGTTCCAATACTCAAGTCTAAAGAGATCAAGAACATGTCGAAGGGAAATAAAATTACTCCGTTTCTCTGGTTTGATGATAATGCCGAGCAGGCGATGGATTTTTATCTGTCGGTATTTCAAAACTCGAAGAAACTGAAAGTGAACCGGTATGGCGCAGGAGCCCCCGCTCCAGAAGGATCGGTGATGATCGCCGCTTTTGAACTGGAAGGCCAGGAGTTTCTGGCGTTGAATGGCGGCCCCATGTTTCATTTTACTGAAGCGATCTCATTTGCTGTGAACTGTGATACCCAGGACGAAATTGATGAGCTCTGGGAAAAGTTATCTGCAGGTGGAAAGCCGGGACAGTGTGGCTGGTTGAAAGATCAATTCGGACTTTCCTGGCAGATTGTGCCGAGTATACTGCCTGTGTTGATGTCAGATCCCGATCCGGCAGTCCCCGGACGCGTGATGCAGGAATTGATGCAGATGACCAAACTGGATATCGCACGCCTGCAGC
Organism: Planctomycetaceae bacterium; assembly: GCA_020426085.1. Classification (GTDB taxonomy): domain Bacteria; phylum Planctomycetota; class Planctomycetia; order Planctomycetales; family Planctomycetaceae; genus Gimesia. The sequence goes on from JAGQQP010000685.1 coordinate 967, forward strand.
GGGCAGCGGCGGGTGAGTAATTCAACTTATATCAAAACCAGATCATATACATTTTGAGGAGCGAAAGATGAAATTTGTCTGTCTGGGCTACTACGATGATGCAACAATGGAAGGGAAAACCGAAGCTGAAATGGCAGGCTTCATGGAAGAATGTTTCGTCTACGATGATGAATTACGACGTGGCGGCCATTTTGTGGGAGGCGAAGCATTACAGCGTGCGGAAGCTGCGGTAACTCTGCGGATGAAGGGGGGGCAGGTTGATGTGACCGATGGACCATTTGCGGAAACGAAAGAACAGATTGGTGGCTTGCTGTTCCTGGAAGCCCGGGATTTGAACCATGCCATCGCGCTGATGTCGAAGCATCCTGGAGTTCGTTTCGGGCCGTTCGAAATTCGACCGGTAAACGATGAAATCAATGCTTTGATCAAAGCTCGTGATGCCGCCGTCAAGAATTCATGAGTGGCTGAATCCGGTCTTATAATTCTCTTTCTGATAAAAAAGGAAAAGTCAATGTTTGAGAAACCCCAGGCGGAACACAGCTGGCTGGAACCATTGCTGGGAGACTGGCTGATGGAAGCGGAATGTCAGATGGGACCTGACGAGCCAATTCATAAATCAACGGGCGAAACTACATGTCGCTCGATGGAAGGGATGTGGTATCTGCTGGAAGGGAGTGGAGAGGAACCCGAGGGGGGACACTGGTCGACGTTGATGACTGTCGGCTACGATTTGAAAAAGAGTTGTTACATGGGAACGTTCGTCGGGTCCATGATGACGCATCTCTGGTACTACAGTAAGGGCGTGGTTTCGGAAGGTAAGAATCTGATTCTGGAGACTGAGGGGCCGATTTTTCATGGAGAAGGTATGACGTCTTATAAGGATATCATTCAACTGGTCGATGATTCACATTGGATCCTTAAAAGTGAGATCCTGACCGAGGATGGGAACTGGCAGCAGATTGTGACTTCCTACTACCGTCGAAAAACCTAATGGGAGCAGTCTGGTTATGAAATTTATGTTACTGGTTTATGCAGAAGCAGATGCCTGGGAAGCAGAGGCACGCAAGCAGGCGATGAAAGAGTCTATCGCATTGTGTTACGAACTGGACGCGGAAGGCGAGTATTGTTCCGCTGCCCCTCTGCAGCCGGTGACGACTTCTGTCAGTGTGCGCGTTCGTGAAGGCGAAGCATTCATTACCGATGGTCCCTTCGCAGAAACGACGGAACAGCTGGGAGGCTATTTTTTAGTGGATGTGGAAAATATTGAGGCTGCGATTGCGGTCGCACGTCGCATCCCCGGAGCACGTGTTGGTACGATTGAGGTGCGTCCGATAGTCGAACTCGATAATCTCCCTGAATCAAAATCATAATACACGATTCAATTTGACTTGCTTTACTGATTTTTAAATGAAGCCTTAAAGGTGAAACCGATGAAATATATGCTGCTGATTTATAGTGAGGAAGGAAACTGGACAGAAGAGGAGCGGTCAACCTGTATGGAAAAATCAACGCAGATTTGCCATGAGTTGAATGAGAAGGGACAGTTTCTTGCCGCTTCCCCTTTGCATCCTGTTTCGACGGCCACCAGTGTGCGGATTCGTGAGGATCGCCGCATTGTGACCGATGGTCCCTTTGCAGAGACCACCGAACAACTGGGGGGATA
>JAGQQP010000686.1 GCA_020426085.1 Planctomycetaceae bacterium
CTGTTCAGAATCGGGTTTCCGATACTCTTAAATTTCACCGCCGGGCAAACTCTCAGGCTCAGACATATCAGTATCATGCATTCGGACACATCGGTAACACTCTCGCTTCCTACGCAGTAATTTCTTAACAATCCTGTCTATTTAGTAATCTCCGCTTTCACGCTGGATTATCGTAGCTGCGTCTGTTTAAGATAGTAGGACTGACTCAAACCAGCTCTTTTTATCTGTAGTCTGTATTCTTCAGAAATCAGCTGCAGCCTGCCAGAGCGAATCACAACGGTTCTCAACGACTTGATATTCTCCCGGAGGGATTAATGACACTGCAGCGCTTGTTTCGCATTCACACTTCAATGTTTCTGACTCTGTTCTGTGTCACTCTGTTCTGCAGCCCTCAGTCCGTCGACGCGGGTGAAAAAGGTTTCAAGCCGATCTTTGATGGTAAGACACTCGACAACTGGGACGGGGATCCCCGTTTCTGGTCGGTCGAAGATGGTGCAATCACCGGTCGCACAACTGCAGACAACCCGACCAAAGGCAACACGTTCATTATCTGGCAGGGGGGAACGCCGGCTGACTTTGTACTGAAACTGAAATATAAAATCATCGGTCACAATTCGGGCGTGCAGTACCGCAGCTTTAAGTTACCCAATGCGGCAGACAAGTGGCGCGTAGGCGGTTATCAGGCTGATATGGAAGCCGGCGATAAGTATTCCGGGATTCTGTACGAAGAGCGTAAGCGAGGCATCCTGGCCCTGCGCGGACAGAAAACCAACATCGAAAAAGGAAAAAAAATTGATGTCGTCGGTTATCTCGGCGATACGAACGAAATCCAGAAGAAGATCAAAAAAGAAGACTGGAACGATTATGAAATCATCGCTCGCGGCAATCATCTGATTCACAAAATCAATGGCGTCGTAACAGCCGACGTGACCGACAACGATCCTGAACAGCGCCGCGCTGACGGCATTATCGCCTTACAGCTGCACGCCGGCCCTCCGATGGTCGTGCAGTTCCGTGATATCGAACTGAAAGAACTGCCGGCGGGCGATCAGACTTCTTCCACGGACGGCGCTAAAAAAAAAGTAGTGCTGATCGCCGGTAAGAAGAGTCACGGCTACGGTGCTCACGAGCATCGAGCCGGCTGTATGCTGCTGGCTGATGCGTTGAATAAGAGTGGTCTGGATATTGAAACCATCGTTGTTACGGAAGGCTGGCCTGAAGATGCCAGTGTGCTGGACGACGCCGACTCGATTGTGATCTACTGCGATGGAGGCGGACGTCATCCTTACAATGATCATCTGGATGAACTCAGCAGACTGGCCGAAAAAGGTGTAGGCATGGTAAACCTGCACTATGGCGTGGAAGTTCCCAAAGGTGCTTCCGGCGATGCCTTTCTGCGCTGGATTGGCGGGTACTTTGAAGAATGGTGGTCGGTCAATCCACACTGGACCGCCGACTACAAGAGCCTGCCCGATCATCCCATTTCGCATGGCGTGAAGCCCTTCAGTATTAATGATGAATGGTATTACCACATGCGGTTTCAACCGGAAATGAAAAATGTGCAGCCAATCCTGACAGCTGTTCCTCCGAAAGAAACATTGAAACGTCCTGATGGTGCTCACAGCGGTAATCCTGATGTGCGGAAAACCATTGGGCAGCCTCAGCATATGGCGTGGGCCTACGAACGTCCTGACGGCGGTCGCGGGTTTGGCTTTACCGGCGGTCACTTTCACTGGAACTGGGGGCACAACGATTTTCGCAAACTCGTATTGAATGCAATTGCCTGGACGGCGCACGCGGAAGTCCCTTCACAGGGAGTGGAATCGGCGTCTGTCACAGTCGAACAACTGGAAGCCAACCAGGATTACGAAAAACCGGACAACTTTAATCCCGCCCGGATTAAAGCATTGCTGAAAGAGTGGAATCAATAAACAGACTTTGATTAAAATAACTGATTGACACAGATCCGAGACAGCAACTTGAATCAATAAAAGGAAACTGACTCCATGAAGTACCGTTGGCTTGCCATCATTCCCGCCCTGCTGCTGAATACCAGTGCCGCGACCTCTTTTGTCTCTGCTCAGACCGAACACGATCCGAAGCAGGCCGTTCCCAGTCTGACGGTGGCCCCCGGTCTCAAAGCGACGCTGTTTACTTCCGAGCCGCGTATCAGCAGCCCGTCCAGTATGGACGTGGATTCACAAGGGCGTGTCTGGATCTGTGAGATTGTCAACTATCGTGCTGGTCTGCGTGATATTCCCACTCGCAAAGAGGGGGACCGGATCCTGATTCTGGAAGATACAGACGGCGACGGCAAAGCCGACAAGACGACTGTCTTTTACCAGGGCATAGATGTCAACGGTTCACAGGGGATCTGTGTCTTAGGGAATAAAGTGATTGTCGCTGCTTCCCCGAATGTGTTCCTGTTTACTGACGAGAACAACGACGGGAAAGCTGACAAGAAAGAACTGCTGTTCAAAATCGCGGGAGGCGAACACGATCACTCGGCCCATACTTCCATCTTCGGACCGGACGGCAAACTGTACTGGAACTTCGGAAACAGCGGTAAGCAGGTCTTCGATGCTGAGGGCAAACCGATTCTGGAACGCAATGGAAAGCCTGTAATTG
>JAGQQP010000687.1 GCA_020426085.1 Planctomycetaceae bacterium
CAGGGGAAGAATGCAGCCGCGCTGATGTGGGATGACGATCTGGGGGCCGGTCTGCAGATGGCGCTGTTTGATGCGGTCGCGAAAGCCGCCGAGGTGCCCGTGCATGCGCTGCTGGGCAAACAGGTTCACGAAAAGACCCCGCTCTCCTGGTGGAACATCGACACGTCTGTCAAAGATATGGCGCTGGAATGTGCCGAGGCTTATAAGCAGGGATACATGTCTTACAAAACGAAAGGCCGCCCCTGGTTCGATGTCTGGGCACAGGTGGAAGAGGCGAGCAAAGTCGTGCCCGAGAATTTCAAAATCGACATGGACTTCAACGATACCCTGCTCGACGCCGAGCGTGCGATTCCGATTCTGGAAGACCTGGCGAAGTTTCCGCAGGTCGATATTTTTGAGTCGCCGATCTTTCAGGATGATGTGGAGGGGAACAAAAAACTGATGGCGGCCACCGATGTGAATATCGCCATGCATTATGGGACTCCCGAACCCCTGATTGCGATTCGCGAAAATATCTGCGATGGCTTCGTGATCGGACACGGTGCGCGTGAGCTGATGGCCTCCGGGGCCGTCGCGGCGATGGCGGACAAACCGTTCTGGCTGCAACTGGTCGGGACGGGTATTACCGCTGCCTTTTCACTGCACTTTGGTGCGGTGTTGAGCCATGCGACCTGGCCGGCCGTGAATTGTCACCAGCTTTATCAGGACAATCTGCTGACCGAACCGATTGTCGTCAAAGAAGGGTTCGCCAAAATTCCAGACAAGCCGGGGCTCGGATTTGAGCTGAATCGCGATCTGATGGAAAAACTCCGCGTCAAGAAACCGGCTTCGCGACCTGAGCCGCCGCGTCTGATCGAAACGACCTGGAAAGATGGTCGGAAGATGTACTTCGGCAATACCGGCGAAGTGAATTTCGTACTCAACCCGGCCCGAGACGGGAATGTGCCCTTCTTCGAGCGCGGCGTCGATACACGTCTGGTTCCCAACGATGGTTCCAAAGAATGGAAAGAGCTGTACCAGAAAGCGAACCAGGGGCCGTTTTTGGTCAAAGGGTGATACACAACGGGATGTGAGCCAGCGCTTGCTGGCGTTTCTTGATTCGAATTCTACTTAGCAAAGTAGCAGAACCGGGGCTAACGCCCTTCGGCTAATGAGTGATTACGGATCGGAAGTCACCCAAAAACAGATCAGCCGCACGGCGTTCGCCGCGGATAAATACCGAATAGGGTAAGGAAGCGGTTCTCAGGATCACTTTCATAACCACGAATGGTTGTAGAGCCTCTCGTACTCTGCTTACAGAGAGGGGGCTTCCACATAGTGACTCGGTTTATAGAGTGTCCGCGTGAGTCTGAAACCGATGGAGCGGTACAGGTTGATGGCCGGCTCGTTGTCGGCGGTGACTTCGAGGTAAGCCCGTTTGACCTTGGCTTCACGGAAACCGATCAGGCATTTGGTGACTAGTGCCCTGCCCAGCCCTAAGCCACGGTGCTCGGGAGTGATGCCGACGTTCTGGATGGCACCCATGATGCGGCTGGGAACGATGGCCTGAATGGTGCCGCAGTCGACGGCGTCTTCGTTGCCGGTTCCGTCCCAGGTAATCAGCCAGGTGCCGGAAGGCAGGAAGTTACGCTGACGCGAGATATCCTGCATCAGCTTGCGGCAGCCCTCGATATCGCCCAGACAGGGAAACACACGGGCATCCAGTTCAGAGCGGAAGCTGTGGTATTTGGCAACGGCATGACGATCAGCGGTGGTCAGCTCCCAGGGGCACCAGCGGTAACCTTCGGGAAGCGTGGTGTTTTCCAGTCGTGCGTGGGCCAGCTCGATTTCCATTCGAAATCTACGAAAGTACGTTTCGGTAAAATCCATGAGTGTCTCGCAGAAAACGAGGAGCCGGACAGAAAAGGAGCAATTTATTTTGAATACCTGATTTTACCATTCTCTATACTACTGTCAATCTGGGGACGCTGATTGACGGCGAAAGCGTCTATTTTCTTCCCGGAACACGTGCATCGTGTCTGATATGACTGATTGATCCGGTATGCCTGATCTGCCCAAAATGCAGATTACGTCTGATACCAGCGAAAAACTCTCGATTTGGTTTTCATTTGGTCTGATTTCGCTCAAGTTGGCGGGAAAAGTCCGGGACAGAGATTGTCAGGGATCTCAAACTGGCAGCGCGCCCCTTAGTTGAAAAAACATCCGAAACTTCTAGAATGATTTATAAGCGTTTGAGTACATGTTTCCACGCAAACATGGTTTTTCCCCGCCACTATTCCTTCCCTGTTTGGAGTGAGTCTCACAGTGACCGACAACAGTAATCTTGACGAATTGGTAAAACAGAACCAGGAAGCACTCGATGCTCATACCCGTGAGCACGTTCAGTGGCACTTCAACCCGGAAACCGGTTCTCCTTACTGGCTGGAAAAAGCCAAAACGCTCGACTTCGATCCGCTGACTGATGTCAACTGCTTCGAAGATCTGAACAAATTCCCGCTGTTCGAAGATGACGAACTGCGCGGCGGTCCGCTGGATCGCTGGATTCCCAAAGCCTTGCTGGGAAAACCGACCTACGTCTTCGAGACCGGCGGAACAACCGGGATTCCCAAGTCGCGCGTTGTGATCGA
>JAGQQP010000068.1 GCA_020426085.1 Planctomycetaceae bacterium
GAAAAAAGTATCACAATACCCCATGGCGTTTCTGGCTTCAGTCTATAAGACTTTCAGTTTCAGCCAGGACCAGGAAGAACAGGAACTGCTCGACGAATACAAAAAACGATCTGATTTGCAGGGGGAGCACTATGAATAAGCATAAATTTATTCAAAAACGCCGCCCCCAATGGAAAAAATTTGAACTGTTTCTCAGAGAAGCATCCAGCAGATCGCTATCCAAGTTGCCCGCAGATAAGATTTCCACTTTCTCCCAATTGCTGCGTGAAATTTCACACGATCTGGCAACCATCCGCTCGCGTGGCTGGGGGCATGAACTGACTTCCTATCTGAATGATCTGGTGGCTCGCGGGCATAATCTGTTTTACAGTGCTCCACCAACTAATTTTGCCAGGGTTTATCGATACCTTGCAGTCGATTTCCCACGATTATTTCGAGCCAATATTGGTTACTTTCTGATTGCCTGCCTGTTGTTTTTCCTGCCAATGGGAGTCAGCTGGTGTGTTGTTCAAAACAACCCCGAACTGGCATCGCGTGTCATTCCCGAAGAGTACCTGGCTCAATTTGATCAGATGTATGGAGAGGAGGGCGGTCTTAATTCTGATTCAGAAAACATGACTGAGAACGATAAGGATTCGGAAGAATCAGAAGATTCTGAAATCGGTACGTTTGGCGATCAGCGTGCAGCCATGGCTGGTTTTTATATCAATCATAATGTCGGCATTGCACTGAAATGCTTTGCTTTAGGCGTCCTGCTGGGTATCGGCACAGTCTACACCCTGTTGTTTAACGGAATATTCCTGGGAGCCGTTTCGGGTTATATTATCAGCCAGGGCAACGGAGACCGTTTTTTAAGTTTTGTCATTTCTCATGGTTCATTTGAATTAACGGCAATTGCTGTTGCCGGAGGCGCAGGTTTGATGCTGGGAAATGCAATCATACATCCCGGACAACGTACCCGTTTTCAGTCGCTTCAGGTGCGAGGCCTGGAGGCAGTTCAAATCGCAGGAGGAGCCGCCGCCATGCTGGTCGTCGCGGCCATGATTGAAGCATTCTGGTCTCCTGCAGATATTCCGAATGTAGTGAAATATTCTGTTGGCAGTGGACTCTGGCTGATCGTGTTTCTATATCTCACTTTCGCCGGACTACAGACAGACAGCCGTCTCCAGACACATCACAGTTCAAGTCACTCACCACAGCAGGGAGATCAGCAGCGATGAGATTTCATCGGATGAATGTGGCACTGGTCCCCAGAAATGCTTTGAACTGCCTGGACCTGGCAATACGCTTTTATGGCCGTTTCCTGGTTCCCATCCTCAAGTTGTGGGCTGTCTTTGCCTTACCCGCCTGCCTGCTGGTGTATCTGCTCTGTTATTATTTCCTGATCGAAATGAAAACAGCAGTAACGGTCGCTTATTTTGCTTCCAGTCCACTGGGTGTCCTGCTCACCTGGAATTCTGCCTTATTCAGTTTTGGAGAAACTCCGGGAATCGGAAGTTTGAGACGGCAGTTTCAGCCTCGCATGATTCCACTTATGTTGCGCTGTCTGTTCGATCGGGTATTGCTCTTTATCGGTCCGGCATTAGTGTTCTATACCGATTCCTTTTTGACAATTATGCTGGGAATCCTCTATCTGTTTTTTCCAGGCATCTGGCTGGCATTACGAAACGGGTTTCGCGTAGAACATGCTGCGTTGAAACAGATCGGAATTGCCGGGCAGGAAGAAAACTCGCATGATCACCGCACTAAAGATCTGATCTCTACACATTTCAGTACATTATGCTGGCGGGGAGCCTGGACTTTATTCTTCTGTTATATCCTGACTTGTGTGCTGTTCATCACTTTCGATTACCTGTGTTCTACCTTACTGGATATTAACATCCTGATCGGACAAATGCCTTACGCATTCGATCCGGATAATATTGGTGATCCCATCTCTAATGCTCTGCTGTTATTGAGTACCGATCCCAGAGTACTGACTGTCTTTACCGGCTTCATCCTGCTGATTTACCCTATTGGGAGACTCGCCTGGTTTTTCACTTATCTTGATCTACGCGTTCGCTACGACTGCTGGGATATGGAACTGCGAATGGCCGAAGTTTCACAGCGGCTCACCAGAAAAGAGGTGGCGTTATGAACGGTCTCTCGAAATCGATCCGCAACATACCTCAGTTTCTAGTACTGACTTTTGTCTGCCTGTCGGGGAATTTGACGCCTGCATTTTCTCAGCCTCCTGAGGAGACATCGCTTGATACTTCGTCTCCAGATCAGGTCATGTTGAAACAGGATATGAAAGAAATACTCAGCCGGACTGAGTTTCGCCACCTGACAAGGGAACGCGATATAACGAATGACGCCCCTTTTGAACTGAATGAGCTTTTTAAACAAGAAGCTGAGAAAGAGGAAAGAAAGCGTTCCGGTCCCGTCTTCGGTCCATTTCTTGGAAATGTGCTGCAGTTTCTGGCCTACCTCAGTGTCGTTGCCACTTGTTGTCTGATTCTATATCTGCTGGTTCGTTCTCTGATGGGACTGGAGCTGAAAAAGAAAGCAGCCACAACGACAGCCAATCCGGAACTGCAGGGCACTCTCACTCTGGATGAATTTATCTCCCCCGCTGAACGGGAATCCTCAATCTACCTGCAACGTGCGAAAGCATTGGCACAGGAGGGGGATTATCATAACGCCATTATTCAACTGCTGTATGGCTCAATGAGCTACATTGAGCGGTCGGGCTGGATCCGGTTTCGAAAGGGTTTGACATACCGGGATTATATCCGGGCAGCCCGGCCACACGGGTTACCCGGCGATTCGTTGCGACAGATGATCCGTACCTACGAACCTTTGGGGTTTGGTCGACGTGAAGCCACCCGCGAACACTTTGAAAGTACATTGAAACATTATGAATCAGCCTTCCAGAAACAAGCGTGAGCGAAGAAACGCCGGCTGGATCTGGCTGCTCTTTCTCTGTCTGCTCATACCCCTGCATCTCTGGTTTCCAGAACTGGGAACGGGTGCGCTCGACGATTCTTACAGTGCGTCAGCCAGCGGTAAAAAAGCGTTTTTTCTGTTACTCGAACTGGAATCCTACAACACGGAACGCAACCGTGTTCCGATCTCTGTCTTTCTACAATCATTGGATTATGATGAAACTCTCTGTCTTCTGGGACCCGCCCGCTATCCGAGTCCGCAGGAATGGTCAGCAATCCTGGCATGGGTCGAAGAGGGGGGACACCTGGTAATCACAGCAAACCAGGCACATCCGGAGTTCGAAATCGAAGCATTGAATCTCAGTACCAGGTACCTCGATGAAACAGAACGGGAAAATCTACCGGTTGTGAAATCGGAAAAAAAAGGCAAAAAAGAAAGTAAGGACAAAAAAGACGAACTTGATTCTTCCGATCTGCTTGCCCTTCTGGAAGATGAACACAGCCTGCTGGATGGACAGGCTACGACTAAATTCCCGGATGCCCCCTCAATCATCTGGCAGACGAATGCCCGGGTGATTTCCGAATCAGGTGAAGAACTCATTGCCGTAGGTGAAACACAACAGGCAGTCCGACAAAAGTTTGGACAGGGTGAGATCGTCGTCGCAGCTTCCTCTAAAATCTTTTCTAACCAGTCGATGATCGACGGCGGTAGCGTCCCCGCGTTTCGACTGATTGAATCGGCGGGTGCGCCTGACTTTTTTGTTGTCGATGAATCATTAAACGCATCGGGTACTTCGAAAGTAGTCGCGTTACTGATCGACCCCACCTTTCGACCGTTGACAATTCAATTGCTGATTACATTACTGATCTTCGGCTGGTGGCGTAGCATGCGTTTTGGCCCGATCCTCTCTTCACATATCCTGCCACGACACAACATTGTCTCTCACACAGATAATGTCGGCAACTTACATTATAAACATGGAAATGGTCGCGCCCTGCTGTACTCATACCTCAAACAGCTGTTTACTGAACTCCACCTCAGACGGTTTCGTGGAAAAGAGCATCGCGTGATCGATCCGATTGCGCGGCGGATGAAATCGAATCCAGAAGAAATCACAGCCTTTCTGAAACAGGCTTCTGAACTCGCGAAATCCAAAAAAATCAAACGGCATCAGATGGGTGACCTGATTCGCAGACTGGCGGAAATCCGACAGGCTGCCCGGCATGGGAAACAACAGGGATAATCCGAATTTCCCCGGCGCGAGTCTGGTTTATCTCAATCGAAAGACAGGCTATAATCTTTGCACGGACAGACTCAGGAAACCTGTCCGATTGCTTCTAACCAGATGCCTCAGAAAGAACGTTTTGTGACCACTTATCATACGATTGCAAAAGTCGGTACGATCCCCGAAGGAGAAGGTCGGGCTTTTCATGTGGAAGGACTGATGATTGCCGTCTTCCTCAAAGAGGGGCAATACACGGCTATCAATGATTTCTGCCCGCACCAGGGTGCGCCGCTCTCAACCGGCTATGTGGATGAAGGAGGAGCTGTAACCTGCCCGTGGCATGCCTGGCGTTTCTGTATCAAAGAGGGAACCTGGCTGGATAATCCCAAATCCAAACTGCAGGTCCCCGTCTATCCGGTGCGGATTGAAGGTGATGAAATACAGGTTGGTCTCGATCTGGAGAAAGACGAAAGTTCAAAGTCTTCAAAGTGAGCAGGATTCACCCGGCTGCAGAACCACAGGTTCTGCGGAAGTCTGTTCCTGAATCTGACTGGCCCAGGTGGAGACATCCTGTTCGATGAGTGGCCAGGTATTAAAATGCATGGGCATCACTCTCTTGGGTTGAATCAGTTTTGTTGCCTTCACTGAATCTGCCGGTCCCATGGTAAAATTGTCACCGATCGGCAGTATTGCCAGATCAATGCCTTCCTCACCAATCAGTTTCATATCATAAAACAAACCGGTATCCGCAGCGAAGTAAATGGTTCCGCCATCCAGTTTCAGCAGGATCCCACACGGGCTTCCCCCGTTACTTCCATCCGGCAGCATGGAACCATGATGGGCTATTGTCAGTTTGACCGTCCCAAAGTCGTATTGGTGCGCGCCGCCAATATGCTGGGGGTGCACATTTTCAACCCCCTGCTTTCCCATCCAGTCGATAATCTCGAAGTTGGCAATCACCAGTGCTCCGGTCCGCTTGGCGATGTCAACGGTATCACCAACATGATCTCCGTGCCCGTGACTCACAATGATGGCATCGGCTTCAGCAGAAGCAGCATCCAGGGTGGCAGAAGGATTCCCTGTGAAAAAGGGGTCCAGCAGGATGGTTTTACCGGCGGTTTCAATCTGAAAAGTCGAATGCCCCAGCCAGGTGATGTTTGTTGCCATGATTGCCTCTGAGATTAGAGTTGAACGAAGTTAGTTTGCCTGACAGCAAGATACAACAGATCAACAATCAATTTCAAGCGGTTCGCTTAACATACAGGCATGCCAGGTAAACAGCACCGATCAGAAAGCAGGCCATGGCGAAGCCAGCAATCCCGCCAGCCAGGAATAACCAGCCAATCAAACCGATCAGAACCAGAGTGATACCCAGCCACTTTTGTGTTGACTCTGATCGAACGATTCGTGGCAGTCCCCAGAACAAAGCAATCAGGATGGCAATCCAGAAGACCGTCCAGAGTAATGCGGAACCAAATTGCAGTGTATTATCGGGGCGTACATCTAAAGCAAGACGAGGTTGACCACTGATTTTGGTAAACTCCAGTTTGTGTCCCTGCAGCGGGATATCAAACTCCAAAGAGATGCCTCCCGCCTGCGTCCAGCCAGCCAGCTGATTCTGTTGCTGTGGTTTGTCAGCCGCCGATTTCTGCTTTTGACGGACTGATTCGGGAGCCGACAGCACAGCGCCTCCCATTCCACCAGCGCCTCCAGTACCGCCAGCGAATGATCTGTTTTCGGAACTGTAAGCATCTGACAATGCCTCCTCCACATCTTGCAGCTGATTCCAGACATTGCTTTCTTTCCGATCAGCAATCGCGTTATTGGATGCATCCCGTCTCAGGAACTTCGCTTTCCATTCCATGGTAACAGTTACAGGGTTCTGTGGATCGAGAGTCTTGGCCTGTTTTGCAATCGCTTCCGCTTCCGTATAGCGACGCTGATCAACCAGTTCATTGAAATTGTCTACCAGTTCACGCAGTTCCTGTTCACGCAGTTCCCGTGATTTGTCTGTTTGAGCTCGTCCTTTCGACTGTATTTCTGGCCGTCCACTTTTCTTTTCTTCCTGCAGCGGTTTCACCTGTGGCTGCAATTGATCAGTCGTATTCTGCAAGCTCTGCTGACGTCGGAGTGCCCGGCCATCAACGCCATTAACGTCAACGCTAAAGGAATTCACCGCTTCAGGCTTTTTAGTTTTCTCGACATTTCGAATCGTATGACTTTTCAAACTATTCGGACCATTCAAAGGAAGATGTGGTGGTCCTGGTTTACCAATGGGAGTACCTGCGCGCGACATCCCCCATTGTGTTGACTGATTTTGAGCCCTGTTGGCTTCGAACAGTGCCGCATTATTTCCAATGACCAGTTGATTGAATGTCTCTTCCGAATCGAAATCAGCCTGGCTGTCTGCATTTTCACCCAGTGATTCACCCAGCAGTTTATCTTTTTGCGCCTGTCGCTGCTGTTCCTTTAACTGAATTTCACTGATCTGCTGCTTGATCCGCTGCCCCTGCTGTCCCTGTTGCAAACCGGAATCCAGTTTCTTTTCGAGTTGCTTCAGATTACTGATCGCACGGCTGCGAACGCGATCGCTTTTACTACTGCTGTAAACGGAATACAGGTTCTCCACATCTTTCACCATACTGGTCAACGATTTGTCTTCCTGTATCTGATGAGATTCCACGGGGGTCATATTAGTGCGTGGATCATCCAGCCGGGGTGTCGCAGAATAATCGTCGGGGATATAAACATTCCATCTGGTCTGCGCCACGGGAATACCGTATTCCGCATTTTCCGCCGGCAGCACGACCTGGGGTGGCTGTAGATCAATGACATCTGCTCGCCAGCGAAAAGCCCCCTGGGGCAAGGGTTTGGATAGCCGGCCTGCCAGAATCAGATTCACTTCAAACGAAAGGTCTGCTGCGCTGGTTTTGGGAAGCGCCAGCAGATAAATCTGATGTTCGGAATCAGATTTTCCTTTCTCCTGTTTCAAGAGCACTGGTGCCACGGGAACCTGTTTGACAAATGCGCTCAGGATTTGTGAATTTTCGGGAATCCGGACCGCCAAAAACTGACGTGATCGATTCCGAATTCGATATTCGGCATGTGTTTTCCAGCTGCCATCATGCGCCAGAACTGTTGTCAGTTCCGAAAGGTTAACGGCGGCGGCAGCCCCCTGATCGGATTGAAACTGTTGAACCTGAAACTGAGGCGGTTTGGCAGTCCCGATGATGCGTGCCAGCTCCATCGCCTGATTAGCGAGGGAGTCATTGATCAGTAAAGGCATTTCCTCTCGACTGACTGACACAATACTCTCCGGATTCATCAGAGAGAGTCGTGCCCAGGAATGATTGACCAGCATCAGATAATGCTGCTGTGTTTCCAGTTCTGTGGTTTGCGGATCGACCAGTCCACTTGTATCCATCACGCGCACCCGGGGAATTTCGATCTGTCCTGACACCGGAGGAGCCTGTGTGGATTCCGCTGTGATAAAATAAATGCCTTCTACCGAATTCTGTAAATGAAGCGTCCATTGAACAACGGCATCACCAATCACCCGCTTATCAACCTGCCGAATGGAATCTCCGCGAAAATCAAGATGCTCTCCTAACGCCAGCGGAGTCGTAAACGATAAGACATCTGTTGCTGCCCCCTGAATTGACCAGCGAATCGCAACAGTATGACTCACCGAAACATTACCGACGGTGGTCATCACCAGGGAATTGGCAGTAATGGAAGGCTGTGCCGGTGAGAGTTCCAGTTTGATCCATTCAGGAAGTTCAGCCGTAGAACGAAATGCAAATTGAGGTAAACGAGACTGCTGTGACTTCATCTCTGCCGGGAGCTCTTCCGCAGAAATGGCACGCCAGTCCTTCAGTTCCGGCGCACGGGCTACCAGCGAATCATCACACCAGATCGCCAGATCGCTGCGCACAGCAGAAACTTCCAGTGGGGTCAGTATCATGATTTCCGCTTCACTCTGGCTCGCATCGCGGGGAATGACGCCTTCGCAGTAGATTTCCACATGGTCCGTTTTGAGTTCTGCAAACTCAACAACCAGTACCCGCATGTCGTCTGCATTCTGTTCGATCACATACCAGTCATCCATGCCAGGTGCGTTCACATTCAGTACCAGATAGGACTCGGGTAATTCCAGAACAAACGTGGATTCCGGTACCCCTTTCAGCTGATATCGGATACGGCTGGAAAGGCTCAGTTTGCGAGGAGAGACAAAAACAGCATGTTGCGCTACCGCCTGCTTATCAGATTGACGTCGCGACAGTGAGAACCCCAGTGACAGAGGCCTGCGGGAAAAACGATAAGCCCACTGAGGTTTCAACGTCAGACCATTGACTTTCCAATCTGCGGTTGCGGTCTCTGGGTTGCTGAACTGCGCAGAATCAATCTGAATGGCTCCGTTGATTTTGTCAGGGCGTATCTGAAATTGAGGCTGAGCATAAACGCCGATGGTTCCATTTTCATTCGTTACATTTTCAGGAACAATTTGAGGCAGTTCCAGTGTGCGTGACTGCTTCCCTACAGACAGAGATTGAAACGCAATCAACTTAATGCTGGTCGTCTCTTTGATATCGCGTCGCAGAAAGACTTTAATCTGACGGGCTTCTCCACTGCCCATAATCTCCCAGCCGCCGACATCAGGGCCTGAGATCGATTGAACACGTAAGTCCTCTGAGATTTTCAAAGTTGCCTGGTTGATCTGTCCCTGCCGAACCCGATACTGGTGTGTACTCCGCAGTTCCACTCCAGCATCCTGAAGAAGAACGGCCTGTGTGGTCTGACACTGGACGATTCCCTGAATGGCCCCTCGCTCTTCGGCTGGTCTCCAGGCAATCTGGATATCGCCTCCTTCATCAATGGGCAGTTCCAGTTTCGCTTTACCTGCGGTTTTTACTTTTCGATAGGTTGCACGAATTCCGGTAACACTGACTTCCACATCCGGGCTGGTCAGATTGACCGTCAACCGACCGCTGGCCACACGTTGAAGATTTACCTGGAAGCTACCTGCTAAACCGGTCTGTTGAGCGGGGAGATCAAATTCCAGATCCAGAAGATGTAACCCTGGTTTGGCAATCACGATCGAATAAAAATGTTCTGCGACTGATTTCGTCGCACTGAGCCGGTTCAAGGGAAATGTCAGCAGTGTGGCTGACTCCCCATCTAATTTGGCACTGCTAAGAGCGGCTTTGCCTAATGGGAGTGGCAGAGTGACAGGTTGAGTGCCCGTAGTATGAATGACCAGTCGTCCTGTAATATGCACCACCGCCTGCCCCGGTTCGGCTCCCGGTTTCACTTCGGCTGAATACAATGCCTGGCTGATTGCACCAAGAGAGTCTGTCTCCTGATTGAGTAGCTGGTCGGGATGGGCCGCATTCCAGAGCCGTTTGAATTCCTCGCGAGGCAGAAAGATCCGTTGCGAATCCAGAGGATCAGTCCCTGCTTCGTAAGGTATGATCAGATTCTGGGGTAGTTTGGGGGAACTGACAATCGGCGTTGATGGCATTCTATCAGCGACTGTTTTTTTCTGTGCATAGACGGCTGTGGAATCATGGTAAATACATCCCAGCAAGATGAGTGAGGCGATTGTCGCCTGCTTTACAGAGGGTGCTTTCATTGAACCACGGAATTCTCTTTTCAGTGTTCGAACGACCCATTCAATTCCCCAGCACAGACCTGTGAGCAAGGTGCCGATAAACAGACCATCCAGTACGGAATGAAAACGGACGGGAAACAGAGAACTGCAGGCAACGGGTAACAGAATCCCAACCAACAAAACCAGCAGTCGTTTGTAACAGGCTAATCGCCGCAATAACCAGCCCGCCCAGAGCACACCGAACATCACCGCCAGAAATATCTTCTGACTTGACCGTGCCTGCTGTAAGGAAACCTGCAGCGACAGGGGCTGGTCCTGAGGCTCACCATAATACTGAAATGCCATCGTACGGAAACCATCCGGTTGCGGTAAAGAAGCAATCACAGACAGGCGTCCGCCCAATGCCCGCTCGGGGTTAGCAACGCTCAATGGGTCTCCCACTTCTTTCTGGGGAGTTTCACCAGCGACACGATCAGGCAAGTCAGCCGGTTTACCCTGTAATGCAGAAGCTGGTACCGGGGTGACTTTGATGCGAGGAGACTGTGGGGATTCTGACTGCTGGAATACTTTACCCCCTTCAATTCTGCGTTTGGATTGTGAAAGAAACCGCTGATTGGCTTGCCCCGGCATTTCAGATTTTGGTGGCGCACTCGAATAATTCATACTGGGGACGGGGCGGGTATTGGGAGCAGTTTCATCTTGAACATTGAAATCGAAATCCACACCAAGGTTTTTGGTGTTGGCTTCGAATCGATCTTCAGCACCAGCTTGAAATTCGACCCCATCGTTCAAATAGTACGCTTGAGGTAATTTGGTTTCTCCTTCTTTGATGGAAGCTTCACGAGAAGAAGCACGAATACCCGGATCGATCATTAAACCAATGACCGCTAACAGCAGACAAAGCCCGGCAAGCAGCGTAATGACTGCACTAAATCCACCTTTGCGAAACGCAAAGATGCTGACCAGAATTGTGAGCACCAGAAAGAAAACGATCATCGATCGATTGAAGATCCCACGAGCCGATAAGAGACTAATATGCTGGCGAAGATCTTCCAGAATACCCAGTCGAGGTAAAGGATGATCAGGAACGAAATCTCCCGAACTTTCTGAGACGAAATAATCGTAGGGATAAAGAATCGACCAGGTCTGATCCAACACGTTTAAAGGCTGAATTGCCCCTGTGCCATCGACAACAGAGATCTGAGGTGGAGACTGCGACAGTTGATTTACCCCTTGAGTGGACAGCCGTTTGGCATCGTACAGTAGCTGAAGAGTGTGGGCGTTATGCTCCTGAACGTCGGAGGTAACAGGAATGATAAACGCATTCTTCGTCTTGCGAACTTCGACAGGAGCCCCCTGAACCAGGGCAGAAAGTAACTCAGCCCCCTCAGGTAAGGACACCTGTAATGCCTGAATTCCGACGGCAGAAAAATTGAGGAATACTTCATTCTGAACTTCACGATTCGGACCGATCACACTTTTCAGAGACATAAGTTGTGCAATAGCGGTGGGGACAGCAGTTTGATCAAAGCGTGTTTCCTGAACTTCAATCTGATGACCGATCCCAACAAAACGATAAGCGGCTACAATTCTTTCCCGAGGCTGGTATGCAACGGGAACTGGTAACTCAGCCGAATCAATGGTCGTCAGTGTCTGCCCCCGAATTCCCGTTGCCTTGATTTTAAGCCGCTGATCCCCCTCGGCTTCGAATGCAACTTCGCCATACTGCCGGTCCGCTGACATGATCTGCAGCTGGGGAACAATGACCGATTCCCCCTTCTTGCGAGGCTGTTCGACCGTCACGCTCAGAAT
>JAGQQP010000688.1 GCA_020426085.1 Planctomycetaceae bacterium
AGTAAAATGTTTCATTACGCTCACATTCATAATTTCACGCCGTCCAGTCTGAAGATGCTTGCGGAAAGCTGCGGATTCAAACTCGAAGTACAGTTCGGTTCAAAAGAAGATCCCAATCTGCAGATGCTCTTCTCCTGCAGTGACAGCACCGAACTCAACATCGATCCTGCAAACTATCAGCAGACGATGCAGGTCATCGAACAGGCGACCCCCGTTCGCTATCATCTGCGTCCCTGGTATGTCTCAACGCGTCTTTCGAAAGTCGCCAGCTACCTGCGCGAGCATCTGACAGCAAAACAGTTTGTCGCTGACGTAGTGAAAGAATGCCAGCAGTTCGCTTCTGATCAGGAAGACGATCAACCTGCAGAATTGCGTGCTGCTGCCTGAGCAACTTCGCTAAATTGTCTGATTTAGCCTGTCTGTTTCTGCGTTGTAGAAAATAAATTTCTATTGTCGGAATGCACCCCAGTCGTGCTGCCGCGCTGTGCTAAATCGTCTGTTTTTCAGGGCCCAAAGTCTTCTCAGTGAAAAATGCGACTTTGATTTGAGCACTGTTTTTGCTTGCGCAAAACTGCGTGTTTCGTCACTTATAGACCACTTTCTGCGCAGTTTCATACTTGTCTCACGACACTCCTTACTCCAATTTGACCACTTTCGGGCGAATTGTTTCGCAGCTTCTCTGCATGATCCCGAAGCGAAAGGCAATCACATCATACTGGAAAGTTTCACAGAAGGGTGAAGTGAAAATCGATCACCGGTAAAGACGATACTGTCAGTTCGCAGCCGGTTTCGGGTTCCCGGGGAGTGCCAGCTTTGCTGCAGGGCCCAGTGGTCGTACTTCCTGATGCGGAAAGGCCCGGATGGTGGTGACGATCTGTTTCTGCTGTTCGAATTCTTTCCCACTGGCCAGTTTCACGGTGGTTTCCAGGAAGCGGTCAATTTTCGATTCGAGGGGCAATCCCGTTTTGCGATCGATCAGACAGGAGCCGAACGATTTTCCGCCCCGGATGTAGAGTTGAACTGATTTCCCGTGCTGGTTGATCGGGCTGCTGATTTTCGATGCGGCGATATCACCGGCGATGTTGATACGGGCGATGTTGTCGTTCAACTCGCGGAGCGTGTATTCGGTTTTGAGGACCATCGGGATCGGTTGTGTCAGGCGGCGGGTTTTGACCCAGGTCTCACCCACGCGTATCGCACCCCCTTTGTGATTCTCATCGATGTTATAAGGCAACAGGCCGATACTGTCGTCGATGAAATTGGCGACGCCATCATCGCCCGAAGATTCCGAGATCTTCGCCAGTACGGTTTCCCGCTGGCTGGCACTGGTGTTCTGCAGGCAACGTTTGAGAAACTCATCAAATCCCACCAGTTCTACGATTTTGTTATCCGGCCCGATCCAGAACGAAAATCCGTTATTCACGAGATGCTGGTAGGCCTGAACCTCAGGCGGCACCGGTCCTGAGACGCGATTAGAGTCATAGTTTACCTGTTCGCCGGCGATATCGTGTGAATATTTGACACCCGTGTAACTCACTTTGAGCCGTTTGCGACCATCGTCGCGCAGTTCTTCCACCGTCAGCGCCAGAATCAGTTCCAGTTTCGATGTACTCTGAATGATGCCGGCTGCAGAAGCCTGTGACAGTTTCTGTTCGACCGTTTTGATCATGGGAAATCGCTGATTGACTTGCAGGTTCAATTCCAGCACTTCCACTTTTTCATCTCGTAGCGAGGCGTTCTGGACCTGGATCGGGTTTTCCAGTGGATTGACGACCGCCTCAGCCTGGGGAGGTTCTTTGTCCTCAATCACCTCAACGGCATCCTGGCGTTTGATCCAGAATGACCAACCGGTCCACGCCAGTATCATAATTCCCAGCATCCAGCTGATATAACGCTTGCCCTGCATGGCGACATTGTCCAGAATAGATAAAGAAAGCTAACGAATAGGGATTTCACTCAGATTGAGATGCAAAACTTATCAGTAATACGGATTTTGTGAAAGACGAATTCGGCTCACCCGAGGCCAATTCTTCTTACCAGGAGAGAGAATCATGCTGGCTGTCATTCGCACTTTTCTGCTTATATTATGCCTGAATTTCTGTTGTACCGGCTTGGCTGCAGACAGAAATCGCGATACGGGAGCGACGCGTCCGAATATCGTCTTTCTGCTCAGTGATGACCAGCGACCTGACACGATTGCGGCCCTGGGGAATCCGCTCATTAAAACACCGAATCTGGATCAACTGGTGAAAGGGGGAACCAGTTTCACCCGTGCCGTCTGTGCGAACCCGATCTGTACTCCCAGTCGGGCTGAGATACTCTCGGGTGTGAGTGGTTTTCATAATGGTTCAATGGATTTCGGCAAGCCGATCAAAAAAGAACTCCCTACCTGGTCACAGACGCTGTCAAAAGCGGGCTACAACACCTGGTATGTTGGCAAGTGGCACAATGACGGCAAACCTGTCCAGCGCGGTTACGATGAAACGCTGGGCCTGTTTACCGGCGGGGGCGGACGCTGGGCGGTTCCCTCATATGACGGGAACGGTGTGCTGGTCACCGGTTATCGAGGCTGGATCTTTCAGGATGACGAACGTCATTTTTTTCCCGAAAAAGGGGTGGGTCTCA
>JAGQQP010000689.1 GCA_020426085.1 Planctomycetaceae bacterium
ATCTGCCACTGGTGGTGCAGGATGCTTCGTCTTATGTCGGTCGCGCGATTTCGATTGAGTTTTATCAACGACTGCTGGATGAGTTCGGTCCGGAAAAGATTCTGTTCAAACCGGAAGCCTCGCCAATTGGACCCAATCTGTCTGCACTGCGGGATGCGACGGGAGGACGGGCACGCATCTTTGATGGTTCGGGGGGCATTCTGCTGGTAGATGCGTACCGACGTGGAATCAGTGGAACGATGCCGGGCGTGGATCTGCTGGATGGTATCATCGCGTTGTGGAAAGCACTGCAGGCGGGCGATGATGCTGCCGTCTATCGGATTTATTTTCCGATCTGTGCGATTGTCGCGCTGCAGTTACAGGCGGGACTGGATGGTTTTCTGGCGATTGAAAAGTACCTGCTGGTCAAACGGGGGATTTTTAGTTCGGACCAGCGCTGTGAGCCAAACGCCTGGAGTCTGGATGAAGAAACCCGGACGGAAGTGGATCGGCTGTTTGAACTGCTGATGAAATCAATAACAGAAGAATAAGACTACCAGCCGAGAGGAACGATCTTTGTGACCGATCAGGACGAGCTGAAAACTGATTCCCAAGGCCCCGCTACACGGGCACGCTTTCTGGTACTGACTTTGTTGTGCCTGGTGGCTGCGGTGGCTTACATCAGTCGGAATGCAATTGCGGTACCGGCGAAACTGATTCAGGAAGAACTGGACATCAGCCTGACGCAGATGGGCTGGGTGATGAGTGCGTTCTTCTGGAGTTACGCTTTGTCACAGATTCCGAGTGGCTGGGTGGGACATGTGTGGGGGACGCGACGAGCGTTGACCTGCTTTGCCATCCTGTGGTCGGTGGCGACGGCGATGATGGGCGTGGTGGTGGGATTCTGGACGCTGATTTTAGCTCGACTGATTTTCGGGATCTCTCAAGCGGGGATCTTCCCCTGCTCTGCGAATACGATTTCCAAGTGGCTGCCGGAATCGGGGCGAGGTCTTGCCAGCGGCCTGCTGGGAAGTTTTATGTCGATTGGCAGCGCGGTCGGGACCTTCGTCATGGGAATGCTGCTGGTTGGTTTTACTGTTGGGGAAATATCCATTCCTGCTGTCACGTGGCGGATGGGGATGTGGATTTTCGCGGTGCCGAGTGTGATCTGGGCCGTCTGGTTTTTTTACTGGTTCCGGGATCGGCCGGAAGAGCATCGTGGGGTGAATGCGGCGGAGTTGGAGAAGATTCGCGGGGTTCCTGCGGTTACAAAAGAGGGGACAGCAGAACCGGTGGCGCCGGGGGAGCCAGCTCCCTGGGGGCTGATTCTGACGAGTTTTTCGATGTGGATGATCTGCGGTCAGCAGTTTTTTCGAGCGGCGGGTTATATTTTTTATACGACGTTCTTTCCTACTTATCTGCAGGAAGGGCGGGGAATCAGTGTGGCCTCTTCCGGGATTCTGGCCAGTCTGCCGCTGCTGACTTTCGTGGTGGGGAATTTTCTGGGGGGGATCGTGGTGGACTGGGTACTGCAGCGCACCGGCAGCCGCCGCTGGAGCCGCCAGGGAGTTGCGATTGTGGCGATGCTGGGCTGCGGACTATGTACGCTGTGTGCCTACTTCGTGCAGGAAATGACGCTGGCGATGACTCTGATTTCCGTCAGTATGTTTTTTGCCGGTCTGGGAGGGGCCTGTGGTTATACGGTAACGATCGATAAAGGGGGGCAGCATGTCGCACCCATTTTCGGGATGATGAATATGATGGGTAACCTGGGAGCGGCCCTGCTCCCGGTGGTCGTGGGGATGATGTTCGATGCGGGGTTGTATGGAACGGTGCTGATTCTGATGGCGGGGATTTATGTGAGTGCCGCGTTATGCTGGATGCTGCTCAACCCGAACGGGACCGTATTTGACGAAACGCGTTCAGAGCGGACATAAAAAAACTCTGACCAACGTAAGCCGGTCAGAGTGGAATAGTTTCTGTTGATTCAGCCAATGGAATTTAATGCAGGCTCCAGAAAATGATGTAGGTGCCAACAATCACGGTGTAGCTGAAGGTACAGACCATTAACACGGTGAGAAATTTTCCCGCGCTGGCGTCTTCGGTGGCCATCGTTTCGATTTCTGTTTCCGAGTAAGGGAGTTCCTGACTGGGCTGTGGTTCATTCATGTTGTCGGCTCTATTTCTGACTGTCTGGAGTGATAGGTTTATTTTTCAAGCAGTTGCAGTAACAGGTTACTGGAAGGATACGGGTGACCGCAATGCTGAACGAAGGCTTCGCCGTAGGCGGCGCCAATTTTTTCTCCGCGGGCTGCTGACCAGCGCTCGGTTCCATCCAGATATTCATCGAGTCCGTGCTGTTTGCGGAGCCAGGCTCGTTGGCTTTCATGGCAGGCCAGCATCTTGATTTTCAGATCGAAGGTATCTGAGATATCAATGATGAACTGCGGCTCGATCGGGTTCCCGAAGTAATCGCAACCTTCGATGGGATCTACATAGTAGAGATGCGGGATCTTTTCCGTGGGAGGAGCGGGCTGAAACTGATGAGTGGTGTAATTGGGAGCGGAGGCGCCAAAGCAGGCGTCACGTACCAGGCGGCTGGTCATTTCGTGATCGCTCATATAGTCAACAGGAGGAGCGG
>JAGQQP010000690.1 GCA_020426085.1 Planctomycetaceae bacterium
GTCAGGGAGGGGTAGACCTATGTGTCTACCCGTGGAGTCGACGTAGTTTGCGTGGTGCCGTTCGGAGCTTTTCTCCGGTTCCATTCGAAATCTGAATTGAGATTGCACATCGCCAGGCGGGCGGACACATGGGTACCGCCCCTACTTTTGGATTTCTGTTGATTATGCTACTGACGTCGATTCCCCGGGGAGGATGCCCGCCAGCAGGTTGCCGGCGGTTTGTCCGGATTCGAATCGCATCAGGACGATCCGGATGGCGGCGGTGATCGGGACGGCGAGGATCGCGCCAATCGGTCCCCAGAGAAGTGTCCAGAACGAAAGCGCCAGCAGGACGGTGACCGGATGCAGCTGCAGACCTTCACCCATGATCTTGGGTTCGATGGCGTTTCCGATGATCATCTGAATGCGGCCCGGAATCAGGATGACGGCGGCGATCGTCCAGGGACTGTCGGAGAACTGGGCAAAGGCAACCGGTATCGGCAACAGGGTTGCGATCACCGAACCGACGGACGGAATGAAGTTCAGCAGAAAGGTCAGAATCGCAAAGACCAGTGCCAGTTCCAGGCCAAACAGTTTCAATGTCACGCCGACCAGAATACCGGTAATCAGTGACAGTACCAGCTTCGTCGAAATATAACTGCGAATTTTCTGTTCAATCTCGAAGTAGGTCACATTTTTGACGACCGCATTCGGGTCGCGTCCCGCCAGTAGGAAGATGACGAATACCGCGACAAAAAAGGAGGTCGTCGTAAAGTTGAGCGCCGACTGCATGGTGCTGACGGCGATCGATTTCAACGAATCTTTCATGTAATCAATGGTCGCTTTTTTGAGCGTATCCAGGTCGATCCCCATTTTCTGGAACCAGCCGGTCTCGGGTTTTTCGGCAACCACTGGTTCTGCAGCATCAGCGTCTGTCGGGGTTGGTGTTTCTATAGTAGCATCTTTCGAATCGGCGTCTTCCGGCTCAAGTTCTTTTATCTCTTTTTCCAGTTTGGGTACGGGGAGATCGTCGGCCTCCTTGGCAGCTTCAAAGGCAGAGTTGATAAAGATGCCGAACTTTTCGCTGTATTGATTTTCCGCTTTGTAAATCACCTGCTGTGTCGAATAAATCAGGGTCAGGCATAAGAGAAAGCCGAACGATAAGACCAGCAGCAGTGTCAGCGAAATCGCGATGATTTGAGGCAGTTTCCATTTCAATACCAGCAGGTCGACGAGGGGCGTCACTATAGTGGCGATGAAGATGGCAATCACAAACGGAATCAGTACCGCCTGGGTGATATAAAAGACTCCTGCCAGCGCGATGATGGACAGCAGCAGCAGGCAGCCTGTGATGACCTTGGCTTGCTCATCCGATGGTTGCAGGGGAGTTGACATGAAAGATGCCCTTTGCGGATTGGTATTTTCTGTTCGTGACGTCCGGTCTGCGCGTCTGGAAACGTCGCTGACTTCAAACAGCGTATGCGCACGATACTGGGAAACAGAGAAACTGCAAAGAGAAAAATTGCATTTAACGGCTGATTTGTCGCATGTATCTGAGAAATTGCTGATCGAGCTGGTTCAGGTCCTCGCCAAAGACGGACTGAAAGTCTTTGAGTCGTTGTTCCGGTGTAGACCAGATTAACGGCTTCCGGGCCGCGATCAGGTGCAGATACTCTTCATACTGGCGGCGTCTGGTTTTAATCAGGAAGTAAGAGAAGGCCCACGCTTCCGCATACGTATCGAGGATGGTCTCAGCATCCTGAAACCGCTGGGCTGAAGAGATCAGTGTCTGCAGCGAGTCGGCTGGTCTGCGGGAGCGTGCGTAATCCTGAAACTGTCTCAGTCGCCAGGGGTTCGGTTTGCCTACGGTGCGCCAGCCGGTCTTGCTTTTGAGGTCGGGGGTTTCAAAATATGTCGCCATGCCTTCGGTCAGCCAGAGCGGGTTGTCGGCGAAGCGGGTATGCAGACCCACATTGAAGGCGATCTGATGTGTGCATTCATGGATGACGGTGGCGACATTGAACGGCGACTTTCGCAGTTTGAACAGAATGTCAGCGTCGGTGTAAGCCGGGCGCTCATTCGGAGCCGCTGTCAGATCGTAGAGCACCATCCGGTTTGATTGAATCGAATAAAAGCCGTGCGTGGCAGCCGCACCGTCACCCAGGATCTGGCTCGCGTACTGTTCGAAGTTGGCACGATCTTTGAAGATGACCGCGATTAAAGGGACTTCGGGTTCATGTAGTGGATGCGCTTTGTCATCCCAGTAGTTATGCAGAACCATATAGAGTCGTTCGAATAGAAAGCCGCACCACTGTGAATAACGTTTGCCCGCCTGGCTGCAGATCGTGAAATGTTTGGTCTGTGTGACGGTGAAGTCATCGCCGAATTCTGCTTTGAGCTGCTTTTCCAGTTCGTCGGCATCCAGGGGTTTGAATTCACGGTCCAGAGCGCGTTTGCTTTTGAGTTGCTCGGGAGTTGCCGTCAACAGTCGGCCGTCGCGGGTCAGCATCACTACACCGCCGTCCTGAGCCTGCAGGATCTGGGCGGCTTCGATCGTCTGTTCCCGGTTCTGGTCGTCTGTAAACGTGAATTCATACAGAGGCGGAGCTGTTTTTTCCTCCTTAGCAGCGCTCTGGGC
>JAGQQP010000691.1 GCA_020426085.1 Planctomycetaceae bacterium
TTCCACAGACTTATCAATGCTTTGCAACGGATATTGATCCGGTGGAAAATCGACCTTGAACCTGATTTCAATTTGACAGACAACCAGTGATGTAAACCCACTGGATCAAGAGACTTAACATTTCTAAATTACATTTCTGGAGACCCTCAAATGCGTATGTCACGTCTATTATCAGTTGGTGCTGCTTTGTTTGCAATCAGTGCCTCCACACTTGTCTCAGCACAGCCTCCTGAAGGGGGAGATCGTCCAGGCAGAGGCGATAATCCCGAAGGACGTCAACGTGGAGATCGTGACCGCGGTCCTCGGGAAGGTGGTCCCCGGGAAGGTGGCCCCCGTGATGGCAGAGGAGGTCCAGGCGGACGTCCTAATTTCATGCTGATGCTGCCGATCTTTATTACTCTCGACGTCAACAAGGACGGTGAACTCTCTAAAGAAGAGATCGAAAATGCGACTGTCGCTCTCCAGAAACTGGACAAAGACAAAAATGGAAAACTGACCGAAGATGAATTGCGCCCCGATTTTGGTGGTTTCGGTCGTCGCGACGGTGATCGTCGTGGCCCCGGAGGCTTCGGTGGTTTTGGCGGTCGTCGCGAAGGTGATCGTGGAGATCGTGGTGGCGACTTTGTTGAACGCATGATGGCCAACGATAAAAACAAAGACGGCAAACTTACCAAGGAAGAACTCCCCGAAAGAATGCAGTCTATGTTTGATCGAATTGATGCCAACAAGGACAAGGAAGTCGATAAAGACGAGTTGAAAAAAATGTCAGAACAGTTCAACTCTCGCAATCGATCAGGTGGCAGAGATCGTGGCGACCGCGGTGGTCGTGAATCAGATGGGGATCGCCCCAAGCGTCCCGAATCTGACAACTAATCTGCGTCTTGTCTCAACAACCGCTGTTATCCGTTTGGTTCATTAATGTATCCAGTTCCAGGGAAGATGCCATGCAGCCCAAAATTGCTGTCTTCGCTTTGTTGATGTTAATTTCCTCAAGCGTTCAGGCAGACTGGATGCGTTTTCGTGGACCAAATGGATCAGGGGTTTCAGAAGAAAAGCAGGCGACGCCTGACAGATGGAGTCCTCAGCAGAACCTCAAATGGAAAGTGGCTCTGCCAGGACATGGCTCATCCAGTCCGATCATTGTAGGTGATAAAGTTTTTGTCACCTGCTGGTCGGGCTACGGGATGACTCGCAATGATCCCGGAGATCAAAAGGATCTGCTCAGGCACCTGGTCTGCCTGGATCGAAAATCGGGAAAAATTCTCTGGGACAAAACGGTGAAACCGGTACTTCCCGAAGACGTCTACACAGGCATGTTCGCCGAGCATGGATATGCATCACATACCCCCACTTCAGATGGCAAAAACGTTTATGCCTATTTCGGAAAATCGGGGGCAGTCGCCTACGATCTGGATGGCAATAAGCTGTGGCAGACCATTGTCGGTGATGAACTGGATCCTCGCAGATGGGGTTCCTCATCAAGCCCGATTCTTTACAAAGACCTGCTGATTGTGACCGCTTCGGCTGAAAGTGAAGCCCTCGTAGGTCTCGATAAAAAGACCGGTAAAGAGGTTTGGCGCCAGGAATCAACGGGCTTTAACGCAACCTGGGGCACCCCTGTTCTGGTTAAAGGGAATGATGGTGAAACCGATCTGGTTCTGGGAGTTCCCTATGAAATCTGGGGGATGAATCCAGAAAACGGCAAACTACGCTGGTACTGCCAGGCGATGGACACAGACACCTATTGTTCCAGTGTGATTGCAGAGAACGGCATTGTCTACGGCATTGAAGGTCGTAACGGCGGATCGATTGCCGTCAAAGCAGGGGGCAAAGGGGACATTACCAAAACAAACATCCTCTGGACGGGACGAGATGCTAACCGGATTGAAACACCGGTGCTGTACCAGGGCCGAATTTATTTCTTCTCGCGCGGTATCGTCAACTGTATCGACGCTAAAAACGGAGAACGGATCTTCCGTGGTCGGCTGGAATCAGGAGATTCCGTCGCCACGGATAACCGGGATGAGGAAGCCGGCGGCAACCGCTTTGGTGGACGCGGAGGTCGGGGTGGCGGCGGAGGCTTTCGAGGCAGCGATTATTCGTCACCGGTCATTGCAGACGGGAAGATTTATTTCACATCCCGCTCTGGTGAAACCTTTGTCATCAAGGCCAGCGATCAACTGGAACAGATCTCTGTGAATCGCCTGACCGATGACAATGAAGACTTCAGCGCATCACCAGCCATCAGTGATGGAGACCTCTTTATCCGCTCTGACAAACATCTGTACTGCGTGGGAAAATAAAGGTCGTCAGAGCAGAATCTATTCGGAAGTTTCCCCCTGAATCGTTACGACCAGACGGCGGCTCCCCCCATGATTGCGGTGCTCGCATAGATAGATTCCCTGCCAGGTCCCCAGGCAGAGGCGGCCTTCGCTGATCGGGATCGTCAGAGAATTTCCGAGCAGAGACGCTTTGACATGTGCGGGCATATCATCGGGCCCTTCGCAGGTATGCACGTAAGGAAATGACTCCGGTGCAATCTTATTGAAAGACATTTCGAGATCCACGGGGACATCGGGGTCTGCATTTTCATTGATCGAGAGTGAAGCGGAAG
>JAGQQP010000692.1 GCA_020426085.1 Planctomycetaceae bacterium
TGAAGATGACTGGCGGAATATTACGGGGACCTATGATGCATTCGTCTCTGTCGGGATGCTGGAACATGTGGGGCTGAAGAATTATCGGCGACTGGGAGAAGTGATTGCCGGGTGCCTCAGTTCACAGGGACGTGGTTTGATCCATTCCATTGGATGTAATTCACCGCGCACGCTGGACAGTTGGACGACACGTCGCATTTTTCCTGGCGCCCATGTACCCAGCTTAAGTGAAATGATGCAGATTTTTGAGCCTCAGAAGTTTTCCGTGCTGGATGTGGAAAATATCCGACTTCATTACGCAAAGACACTGGAACACTGGCTGCAGCGTTATGAGCAGAATCTCGATCAGGTGAGAGAGATGTTTGATGAAAACTTTATTCGCACCTGGCGTCTCTATCTGTCTGCTTCCGTTGCCGCATTTCGTTCGGGATCACTGCAGTTGTTTCAGGTTGTCTTCACAAAAGGGAACAACAATGAAATTCCCTGGACACGTGCCGCGCTGTATCCGGAAGAACGGAGACAGCCCAGACAGGGTGAGCAAACGTAATGCAATCTGAAAGCTGCGATGTGCTGATTGTGGGAGGGGGCCCGGGAGGTTCTTCCTGCGCGTGGGGCTTACGGGATTCGGGTCTGGACGTATTGATTCTCGATCAGGCGACCTTTCCCCGCGATAAAGTCTGTGCGGGCTGGATTACACCGGCAGTCGCTGATCTGCTGAACCTGGATTTATCTGACTATCAGAAGTCTCATGTTCTGCAGCCTATCACCCGCTTTCGAACAGGGCTGATCGGCGGAGCTGCAGTTCAGACAGAATATACACAGATCGTCAGTTATGGGATTCGACGCTGTGAATTCGATGATTATCTTTTAAACCGTTGTGGAGCGAGGACGCGTCTGGGGGAGAAATTTCAATCCCTGGAACGGACGGAAAACGGCTGGCTGGTCAATGGAAGTCTGCAGGCAAAAGTCATCGTAGGCGCGGGGGGGCATTTTTGTCCGGTGGCGCGCTGGTTGAACCCGGAGAAACGATCTGAACATTCTGTTGTGCTGGCACAAGAAACGGAATTTCAACTGACCTCGGAGCAGTTAAAAGTCTGTCGTGTGCAACCGGAACGGCCCGAATTATATTTCAGTCCTGATTTACGAGGATATGCCTGGTGCTTTTTAAAAGGCGGGTACCTCAATGTGGGAATTGGTCGAGAAGGAGAAAAGCAGCTGTCTGCGGCACGTGATGAATTCATTCAGTATCTGGATCATGAAGGACGTGTTCCTCGAGAGATTCTGGGGAAGTTCAAAGGACACGCTTATCGACTGTATGGTCTTGAAAAACGCACCATTGTGGACGATGGGATGTTACTGATTGGGGATGCCGCCGGTCTGGCTTCACCCCAAAGCGGAGAGGGAATTCGGCCCGCTATCGAATCTGGTCTGATGGCCGCAGATGTTTTATTGGAATGTCAGTCCTGCCATGACATAAAAACGTTGCAGAACTATCAGACGAAAATCCTGGATCGGTTTGGTCCCTGGCCTGACAAACCTGCAGAAAGCATCGTGCCTGCATCCATGCGTCAGTTTCTGGGCAGACATCTGATGTCCACACACTGGTTCACGCGCAATGTGCTGCTGGGACGCTGGTTTTTACAACAGCATTTGCCGCCACTGGTACGGAGTTAAATCCGAGAACATCTTGTTTCCGTGTTGGATGCTCCCCTAAAGTTGTCAGCTCAAACGAGACCATTCGAGTTCAATCCCCTGCTTCGTCAGCGACGTTTGAAACTCCTGAAGTTTCTCTGGTGTGTTTCGGATCTGACGTGGCGTCGTCTGGCCGGCGATTGCGTGAGCACAGAGGGCACCGGCAGCTTCGCCGATGGACCACTCTACCGGATGCAGTCGATAACAGCCGTTGGAGATATGGGTGGTACCAATGTTTTTGCAACCCGGGATCAGGTTCTCCACCCGTTCTGGAATCATGGCCCCCAATGGGATCTGGAAGGGGACACTCCCCATGTCGATGTAGTTGTCACCGCCGGAACTGGGATGCAGGTCCAGATGGTAATAGCCGATTCCGACGGTGTCAGAAAACGGTTTTGCCAGGAGTGGTTTGTGATCTTTGCCCAGAGCTTTGAGACGCTCTGAGTGAGTCAGGTCCTGTTCTTTGATGGTGGTTTCTGCCCGGATTCGCCGTGACTCCCGGATGTAAGGATATTTGGCCAGACCGTCTGCTGTGCCTGTAATGTCACGTCGCAGTCGCAGTCCTGGCCAGCCCTGTCCTCCGTCTGGTCGCGGTGCTTCCGTTTGCAGCCAATACAACAGAGACAGGCTGAGTTGTTTTGCAGCGGTGATCTGTTTTTCCCGTTCGGCGGGAGAGACATCGGTGATGTTTCCCAGCATATAATCGTTTTGCGGCCAGTTGACGACGGTGATATCACTGTCATACGAACCCGGCGTGAAATTATTGCGGTCAATCATTCGCCGATAAAGCCAGAGATTCAGTGAGCGGGTTTTCGGAGCGGGAGTCTCTTTTCCGGAAGGAACAAAAGAGAGTGCTTTCGGCTCTAATGTGCGCGGAGAGGAATATGAGAGTGAAAGGATCTTACCCGACCAGGCTGGTG
>JAGQQP010000693.1 GCA_020426085.1 Planctomycetaceae bacterium
TCTCCTGGCTCAGGTCGACCGCCTCAGGTGCTTCGGCCTGCATCCGAAAGGCGAGTTCGTAACTGGCGATGCGTGCGTCGAGCTCCGTCTGCCGGGCGTGCTGACGGGCATACCCCTGATTCAAGGATTTCAAAAATGACAGTTTTTCGCGCTGCCGGGCCTCTGTCACTCCTTCCGGATTATTCAGATTCGGAATCGGCTGCTTGCCTTCCTGTAAGCGAATTCCCTGGTACACCGCGGGCATGAATCCGGTCCCCCAATTCCGCGGTCCATTTGTTACCGAGGAACGGTTATCCTGCATGACTACGAACGAAGGGAGGTTCCTGTTTTCTGAACCGAGCCCGTACGTCACCCAGCTCCCCAGCGAAGGCCGCCCGCCGATCAGCGAACACGTATTCATCTGGCAGACGCTGGAGGAATGGTTCAGCCCATCCGCCCAGCAGGAGCGAATGACGGCAATGTCATCGACGCAGGTCGCAATTTCGGGTAGCCAGTCCGAAACCCAGGTCCCCGCTTCGCCATGCTGTTTCCACTTCCGCTTCGAGATCAGCAAGGGCGACCGGGATTCCCCGGCGGCGGTCAGAATCTGACCGAAGCTGTCGGGCAGAGTCTGTCCCGCCAGCTTGTTCAACAGCGGCTTGGGATCGAACAGATCGATGTGGCTCGGTCCCCCCTCCATGAACAGGAAGATGATATTCTTCGCCGTCGGCTTGTGGTGGGGCACCGGCCCTGAAGTGGTCGCAGACCGACTGGCAGCAGATGCCGCGTCCGCCTGCGCCAGCAGACTGGCCAAGGCAACGGAACCAAAGCCAAGCCCACTGCGTTCCAGAAACTCGCGTCGGGTGCGGGGTGTTTCAATATGTGGTGTAGAGAACATGGAGCGCCTCAATCAACGTATAAAAATTCATTGGAGTTCAACAGAATGTGGCACAGATCAGCAAACGCCGCTCGACGGGGATCACTGGCTGCTGTCGGCCGGTCATCCCGCGTGATGTCATACTGATGGGACGAACTGTCCTCAAACATGCCCGGTACGGGATCGAACCTCCAGTACCCCAGCGTCTTCTCAGTAATGGATTCCTGCGTATACAGCAGGGACGGTACATCCAGTGCCGCCGATGACAGGCGGACCTCGTCAATCAACCCGTCAAACAGGCTGTTTTTATTCTGGACCATGCGGCCGATCGCCAGCGCCAGACGATTGTCGTGCACCTCGACAGTCTGATGCTGTTTCGTAATCTTCCCCAACTGTTCATCGTCGTTCGAGAGGTCTTTCAGGAAGAAGTCAATCGAGCCGGCCCGTTCGCCCGTCACATGAAAACTGACCGCGGCATAATACGGCGTATTGAATTCAATATGCTGATCCGAAAAGACAATCTCATCGCCGATCTTTCCGTTCTGCTTTTTACCATAGGTCCGAAAGACCAGCGTTTGCGGCTTGCGGCGCGAACCGCGACCCGTCACGCCAAACAGCCAGCCCGGCTCAGACACCTTGCCGCTCCACTTCGAAACGATCGTCCGCACCGCCCCGGAGTCATAGATCGACTTAATCTGGAAGTAGGCTTCAATGGTAAAATCATTCGGCGTCAGTTGCTTGTTATCGGCGACGTAGAACGAAGAGGGCTTATCGGCGTGAAACACCACCGACTGCCCGTTGCGGTAAGGCATCGTCGCGGTTTCGAACTGCTGCAGATCGACGGTCGGTTTCTGTTCCGCCAGCAGTCTGGATTCACGATCGAGAAACTCCCGGGCCTGTGACAGTTCACCGGAGGTCACCGGTCTCCCGAAAGCGATCTGCCATGCACGCCTCAGAGCCAACTCTTCCTGATCGGCTGAGGGGACTGTGGCCGCTTCCTGGAAGGCCCGTTGCGCGAGCTGATCGGCGAACCGCAGCATCTGCTGGCTGTTGAACAGCTGCAGTGACTGCACGGGAGAGGTTGTCGTATCGCGGGCCGACACGCTGGTGAAGAACCGGGGCATGTCGAATACCTGCAACAATGGATCACGGCTGTTGCGCATCATCCGTAAATAGATGGAGCGCCGGGGAACGCTGGGAGTCACACCGGGGCCGCCGGCCTTGAGATCCAGCTGACCGGTTACTGCCAGAATCGAATCGCGAATCTGTTCCGCATCCAGGCGGCGTGTCTCCGCACACCAGTAATATTTGTTGGCAGGATCGAGGGCGAACATCGACGCTTCCTGAGGATGCTGAGTCGATTGTCGATAGGTGGCTGAGGTCACGATTAGACGGTGCAGACTCTTAAACCGCCAGTCCCCGTCCAGAAACCGCTGTGTCAGCCAGTCCAGCAATTCGGGATGCGAAGGCGGGCCCCCCAGGCGACCTAAATCGCTGCTGTGCGGCGCCAACCCTTTGCCAAAGTGATATTGCCAGATGCGATTGACGATCACCCGCGTCGACAGCGGATTACTGTCCTGCGTGAGCCAGCGGGCCAACGCGGTTCTGCGACTGGTGGTCCCCTGCTGCGGCGAACCATAATAATCGTCCGCCGGTGTCTCCAGAATCGTCAGGAAACCGGGGTCGCATTCGGTCCGTTTCTTAGGAATTCTGGTCTGGGGCGCCTGCGCCCCGACATCCCGGACCTGCTG
>JAGQQP010000694.1 GCA_020426085.1 Planctomycetaceae bacterium
AGTATTTTTGCATCAGTAGTCAATTCCAGGGTGCGAGTGCGAAAGTTAATCGTTTTCAGGTCGTTTTGGATTTAACCAGTGCCCCGAAGGATCGGATCCGGAGACGATGACGCCTTTGGCGTTCCAGTCCATGCCGGCCCGGACGTCGGCGGCACAGTATCGCAGGGTTAAGCCACAGCGTCTGCGATCCGACTGATTGGCTTCCGAACCATGCAGCAGCAGATCGGAGTGGATCGAAATTTCGCCCGCCTGCAGTGAATCGTCAACGGGAGTGCCGTACTGTTCTGCGTTTTCGATGGTCTGGTTGAGCACGTTGTCTTCGTGGGAACCGCTCGGACGATAGGTCATGTGGCCGTGGTGGTGACTGCCGGCGATGAACCGCATGTTGGCGTTTTCCGGGTCGGCGTCATCGATGGCCAGCCAGACTGTAACGGCCTTGGAAGGGGAGAGCGGCCAGTAGCTGGCGTCCTGATGCCAGGCAACCGACTTTCCATCGTGGGGCATTTTGCAGAAAAAGTGCGAACCCCAGGCGATGACATTTTCGCCCAGCAGGTCTTTAACATAAGCGACGATCTTCGGGTTGGTCAAGAGGTCGTAGACTTTACCGTATTTCATGTGCGCAGTGCTGATGGAGTAGCTGTTTCCGCCCGCAGCGATCACCGATTCCAGCAGACGGTCGAAGTATTCCCGGTTCTCTTCGACTTCCAGTTCGTCGAAGACACGCAGGTTTCGCAGGTAGCCGTCCTCGTTGAACCGTTCAATATCACGGGGTGTGAGTACTTTGGGATCGGTCGTTTGGGAAGGATAGAATTTGAGGTCGCGTTTAATTTGGGACAATTCCTCTTCGAGCGGGACTGCCTTGAATTCTTTCGATTCAGCCATGAGGTATCTCTATCTGTTCAGAAATTAGAGTGATTCAGCAAAAAGCTGTCTGCAGGACACTGAACCCCGGCGGGGGAATCGTCCTCTATTGTAAATAGGGACAGGTCCCGGAACAACTTAGAAGTGGTTGTTCTGCCGGATCATAGTGGAAGCAGAGTCTTACGACTTACTCGTCGTTTTATCCGGTTTGGCTTTGGTGGTAGTCGCTGGTGCAGCGGAAGCCGATTTGCGGTTGGCGGCACTGGCGGCGAGCCCTTCGGCAGAGATGAGGTGTACCAGATCCTGGGCCGACTGATCCATTTCCATGACCAGTCCATCGACGCGTCCGGCCAGGTACATATACATGATCAACGACGGAATGGCGATGCCCAGTCCCAGCGCGGTGGTTAACAGGGCGAGTGCAATGCCGCCGGCAAGTTCTTCGGCTTTTCCCATCGCACTGCTGTTGGCGATATCGTTGAATGCCAGGATCATTCCGATGACGGTTCCCAGGAGCCCCATCAGCGGGGCGACTGTCGCGACACCATTAATGACGCGCAGATGTTTGCGTAACTGAGAGAGCTGTCGTTCGCCGCCATCGATAATGGCCTGTTCCACTTCGACACTCGGTTTACCCCATTTGCGCACGCCGTGTGCAAAAACGGAGGCGATCGGGCTGGGATTTTCGTCACAGAGTTTGAGTGCGGAGCGGGAATTGAGTTTACCGTCCTGCAGCAGTTTCAGAAATCGCGTGACGAAATGCCGGGGGATCACCCGACCGGTTCGCAGAATGACCAGCCGTTCGATGATGAACCACATCGAGATGATAGAAGCGATCACAAACGGCAGCAGAAAATATTTCAGCTCTTCAATAATTTCCTGCGGGGTAAAGGGAATCTTCTTTCCCCGGTCAGGCAGCATACCCGCTTCCGGGAGCGGACCGTTTGGATCTTTCACTTCAACCAGCTCTCCGTTGACCGATTCGACAACCTTAGGCAGTCGTTCCTGCGCGGAGCTGTCGGCGGGAGAAAGCATCAGAACCGGACCACAAAGTAACAGCAGTATCATCAGGAACCGGTACCGCCTACTGTGCTGCTGATCGGCAGAGGAACCTGTTTTCGATGGCGGTTTACTGTTGATTTTGATCATGAGTACTGAATATCACTCTCGAATATCTGGTGGTGAGCAACCGGTTTCGTGTTGATTGCCGGAACAGGATCTGCAGACGGATAAGACTGGTTACTCTTTCAAAGATCTGAGCATCCAGGGTGACCTGAGTTCAGAATGAAGACTAGTTTACGTCAGAGAGAGATTCCCGTCGAGTCTGGAATGGCAATTCCACTTGAGTGCGGGGCAGTCGAGGAATGGCGAAAGCAGGGAGTGAGGCTTATTTCTTACCGATCCGGGCTGTGACTGCTTTCAGCCGTTCTTTGGCCTGGGGAACCAGTTCGTGTTCCGGAAAACGCTTCAAATAATCCTGATACGTTTTCTGGGCCTGGGGCCATTCGTTCAGGGCTTCATGGCACATGGCCGCCTGATAAAGCGCCGGGGCCTGCCATTCGGGGAACTTATACTGGATGTCCACCTGCAGATAAGCCAGCAGGGCTTCCTTGAATTTCTCCTGGATCATCAGGGTTTCTGCCAGCAGGAACTGACATTTGGCGGCAGTTGCTGTCCGACGGCTGTTTTCGGAATCGATGATCTTCTGAAAGACCTTACGGGCTTCGTCAAATTTCGCCTGATTT
>JAGQQP010000695.1 GCA_020426085.1 Planctomycetaceae bacterium
GTCGGCATTTCTGCAAAGAGTGCTTATCTCCCATCGAAAACTCATTTTGACCAGTGGCAGACATTCTACGTCTGACGTCCCTTTCTTTACGTCTATTGAAGAGCAGATCCATGCGACAAGCCGTGAGAGCCTACCCCGGTGATGTGTTTCCGACCGCAATTGACGAAGACGAAAATTCCGAATTCTATCAGCAGAAGCGGGCCTCTTTTTATCGCGAGACAACGAATACTCCCTGTCTGCGGCGGATTCCTGAATTGAGCAAACTGATCGATTCCGTCGTCGCCAGCTGGTATCTTGAGCCTTCCTCGATCAGCAGTCGCGAATGGCATCGCATCCCCTTTCATCATCCGCTCGGACTGGCTGTGTTCAATCCGCAGACAAAACAGCTGGAGTCCGATCTGCAGTTCGTTACAGGACGCAATCTTTCAGTCCGGGGAATTTCTTTCACTCATTCGGACCATATCTATACCCGCGAAGTTGCTGTGACCTTTGATCTGGATCAGCCGGTCAAAGACTTTCTGATCGTGCGTCTGGCCTGGAGTCGATTCTCAGAAAAACGGACGTTTCAGAGTGGCGGCCAGTTTCTGTATCAGATTCAAATAGACACCGAACAACAGATTCCTGCAGGCTGATCTCAGTTCCACTGCGCCAGTTCGGCGTGAACTTTCTGCAGCATCAGCTTGATGTCCAGCTGTTCGGATTCGGGACAGCTTTTCAGGCAACCGGTCAGCAGGTCAGCCGCCAGCCCCAGTTTTTTCGTTTTGAAGCTGAGTGCCGCCAGATCTTTGCGGTGGCTATTGGACAGCGGATTCAAAGCGCACAGCCTGCGTTGTACGTTCCAGGCACGCTGAAAATCTTCTCGCTCTTCGTGAATCCGTTTGAGATTCATCAGCATCCGAATAATGATTTCCCGATGCGTGGCCGGCTTTAACAGTCGCAGCAGAACATCCCGGGAAAAGTCGCCCATCTCCGCCAGGTGGATGATGCATTCTTTTTCGTTATAGATTTTGCCGCTGGAGTAAGGATCGATGAACAACGGCCCCGACTGTGATTCGTAGCGTACCAGAAACTGCATGGGGGCGGCGACTCCCTGGATTTCGATCCCCAGTTCATTGCCGACGGCCATATAAATCAGCGAGAGTGCAATCGGCAATCCCTGTTTACTTTCGATCACACGATTCAGATAGCTGCCTTCGGGCTGATGGTAGCAAACCGTATTTCCCGCCAGTCCGTGCTGTTTGGCCAGACAGTCAACGAAGCATTTAATGAGCGTCGCATCATCGTTGGCCAGCGCCACTTTGCCGGAGAGTTCGCAGGCTCTCTGGCGGATCCAGATCCTGACCTGTTCAAACTGCAGGTCGGGCTGATCGTCGCGGGCCAGTTCCAACGCTGCGGTTGTCAGATCAATCTGCTTGTCATGCAGCAGGAGTTTTGAAAATTCCTGGTCCTGTTTAAACTGGAATAGTTTTGTAATGTCCATCAAAGACAAACTTGGTACTGGAGTGATTGGATAAGTAGTTGCAGGAGGGTATACGAATTTGAAGGCAGGCAGCATCAACTATTATTTGTACCGGAATTCCGGCCAGAGCATCAATGCCATTTTTTTGCGGAATGACGAAAAGCTGTCTTCTTTGTAAAAAACACAACAAGGCAGGGTCGTATCCGGCCGGATCTTATCACAGTCGGTGATGTCCGGTCAAATCGGTTTGAAATAAACAACTTCCGATCTACTGCTTAGGTTGTGTCCAGTTTTACTGTAGCCTCTCCAGGGCCATTGGAATCAAGTCTATCAGATTGACAGACGCTATGGTGAAATGTGATGCGCTCTAGATTGACGCTGGCAGACCGAGTCGACAAAATGGGCACATCCCTGATATGTCAGAATAACATTGTTTGAGAGAGAGTCTGGTAAGTTTAATGCAATTTTTGCCTGTAGAAGAGCAGTTGGCTATCCTCCGACGTGGTGTCGAAAAGATCGTTCCCGAACAGGAACTGGCCGAAAAATTAAAGTGGAGCCGGGAGACGGGAACTCCGCTGCGCGTGAAATATGGAATCGATCCTACAGGGATTGACCTCCATCTGGGACATACCGTTCCCATGCGAAAGATGCGTCAGTTTCAGGAGTTGGGGCACCAGGCCGTCATCATCATCGGCAACTACACCGCGCTGGTCGGCGATCCCTCCGGTCGCGATGAAACCCGCGCCCGCTTGACGGCGGAACAGGTCGAAGCCAACGCCGTCGATTACCTGAACCAGGTCGGTAAGGTCATCGATCTGGAGAATGCCGAAGTCGTTCGTAACGGCGACTGGTTCAGTAAAATGAACTTCGCAGATATCCTCGAACTCTGCAGCAAAGTCACCGTCGCCCAGTTACTGACCCGCGACGATTTCTCGAAGCGATACCGCGAAGAAGCTGCCATCTACCTGCACGAGTGCCTGTACCCGATCATGCAGGCCTGGGATTCGGTCGAAATCAAAGCCGATATTGAACTGGGGGGGACCGAGCAGCTCTATTCCTTCATGCTGGCCCGCGATCTGCAGAAAGATCAGGGACTGCGACAGCAGGTGAGCGTGATGTCACCCATTCTGGTGGGAACCGACG
>JAGQQP010000696.1 GCA_020426085.1 Planctomycetaceae bacterium
TTATCCCCTCGAGCAGCATGCGTTCTTCTGTAACCGGGAACGGGCCACCGATTATCTGAATATCTGCCCGCACCTGTATGTGATTGACGCCTTTGCCGGCTGGGATCCCGAATACCAGATTAAAGTGCGCGTGATCTGTTCGCGTCCTTATCATGCGTTGTTCATGCATAACATGCTGATTCGTCCGACCGAAGAGCAACTCGAAAACTTCGGCAAGCCGGATTATGTGATTTACAACGCGGGTACTTTTCCTGCGAATCGATTCACCACCGGCATGACTTCCAAAACCAGCGTCGACCTCAGCATCGAAGATGGTGAGATCGTGATCCTGGGAACCGAATACGCGGGTGAAATGAAGAAAGGCATCTTCACTGTCATGAACTACCTGATGCCGAAGCGGGGAATTCTGTCGATGCACTGCTCCGCGACCGCGGATCGTCAGACAGGTCGTTCCTCCGTCTTGTTTGGTCTCTCCGGAACCGGGAAAACCACGCTCTCTGCAGATCCCAAACGTTACCTGATTGGTGATGACGAGCACTGCTGGACCGACAACGGAATTTTCAATATCGAAGGGGGCTGTTACGCCAAGGCCATTTATCTCTCGCGGGAAAACGAGCCGGAAATCTTCCAGGCTTTGCGTTACGGAGCAGTGCTGGAAAATGTAGTTTACGATGAAGCCCGGCATCATGTCGATTTCGATGATACCAGCTTCACACAGAATACCCGCGGCGCGTACCCGATTGAGTTCATGCCCAGTGCTCAGATTCCCTGCCTGGCGGATCATCCCAATGATGTGATCTTTCTGACCTGTGATGCGTTTGGCGTTCTGCCTCCGGTCAGTCGTCTGACCCCCGAACAGGCCATGTATCACTTTATCAGCGGCTACACGGCGAAAGTCGCCGGAACCGAAATGGGCGTGGATGAGCCGGAAGCCACCTTTTCTCCCTGTTTTGGCGGGCCGTTCCTGGTCTGGCATCCGGGGAAATACGCCGACCTGCTGGCTGAAAAAATCCGCAAGTACAACGCCAACGTCTGGTTGGTCAATACCGGCTGGAATGGGGGTGCTTATGGTGTAGGGAAACGCATCAGCCTGAAAGACACCCGGGCGATTATTGATGCCATTCATTCTGGTACTCTGATTCACGCCCCGACCGAAGTCGATCCGATCTTTGGAACCGCCACCATTACGAAATGTCCCGGCGTGGATGATCATATTCTCGTTCCGCATTCTTCCTGGGCTGATCATGCTGCATACAAAGCAACTGCGGTCAAACTGGCGACCGCTTTCAACGACAACTTTATGAAATATGCTTCTGGCGTTTCAGAAGAAGTTCTGGCTGCAGCGCCCCGGATTTAACCACCCGCTCGACAGAGCTGGTCAACTCTTCTCAGAAGAGTCGGGATTCGGAAATCACCATGCATGGACATAATTCGTTGTCTGGCGGTTTCCAATGGTAATCCCCTGGCTGTGATGTAGAGTGGGTTTCCGCTGTTGCCGCGATAGATTCTGGTTTCATCACTCGTGTCGACAAATTTGTTTTTGGCGACACCGATGACGGGTGTTTTTACTGTCAGTTGTTCATAAAGATGAAAGCCGAGACCGGGCCGTCCGGTGGCTCCCAGAGTAACAAAACCGTCAATAATGATTGTTTGTAAGGGACAGGTAACTGTTGCCAGCAGTGTCTGCAGGCAAGGGAGTTCTCTTTTATAAAAGTTTCCGGGTTCGTACTCCGCTACCTGGTCGATCTGACAGACCAGAGTCGATTCTTCCGCTTCTGAATCCCATTCACGAAATAGAATCCCCGCGACGCAAGCAGAGTTGTCATCGCGGTAATGCACGTCCATGGCCAGATGCAATTTTCCGATTCTCCTCTGATCAATAAAATAAATTTAACTGTATCATTGCTTTAAACGCTGGTATCTCAGCGTGACCGTAATTGGTTACTCTGCTTTAATTTCATCAGTGTGAGCAGATCCTGCTTCACATCATCCCGCGTACCGATGGCGACGAACATCTGGAACGAATAATCGCCGGCAGCGACTCCTTCTGGATTCCTGACGCGAAAAACACAGTTCCATTTCACCACTTTCGCAGCCGGGAAGCGAAACCGACCGTAGCCCGCCTGTTCAAAGCCGGGGGAGGGCTGATCGGGAGAAAAGACTCCCATGGCATACGCGCCATCCTTTGTACTGAGGATGACGGGATCTTTCTGTTCGCCCGGCCCGTCGTCCAAAGGCTGCAGCTGGCCTGTTTGCGGATTGAGTTTCCAGAACTGTTCAAACTCCGCAGGCATGTAGCCCGTCAGTGCTTCAAACTGCGCATAGTTGTGCCGCTCGCCTTTCGGGATCGTGAACGTGACGCGATAATCGAGCACCTGATCCAGGTCCTGATAGCCGATGCGAACCTGTTTGCTAATCTGATGATCGGAAAGAACACTGGTATTGAGTGCCGGCCTGTCGGCGGATTTCTGTCCGGGCGTCAGCCAGAACGCCATCCGGGTTGTGGTACTTAATTCATTTCCGCGTGCCTGGAGACGCAGGAGTCTGCTGGTTGAAGTGGCTCCCGCGCCGTCCGAACGCGAACCCGCTTCAGTGGGGTTA
>JAGQQP010000697.1 GCA_020426085.1 Planctomycetaceae bacterium
GTGTTGTTAATGTACTGGCAGTGATGGCGGAGGAAACTTCTTCTGTCCCTTCGATGGCTGCTGTTTTGGGGTCCAGCCCGTCTTCCCGTTTGCGGAAGATACTTTCCAGCACCACGATCGAATTATCAACCAGCATGCCGACGCCCAGCGCCAGTCCTCCGAAAGAAATGATATTTAACGTGAAGCCCTGAAAATAAATCAGGGTGAATGTCGCCAGAACAGAGAGGGGCATACACACGCCGATCACCAGCATACTACGAAAGCTGCGTAGGAACACAATCAGAACCAGAATCGCCAACCCCATTCCGTACAGGGCGGCTTCCTGGATGTTGGCAATTGACTGGCGAATGTATTCCGAGTTGTCCACGCGAATCGTGAGATTCACATCCGGGATCGATTTGTTAGCCCGTTCGACCTGTTTCTGCACCTGGTCGCTCACGCTGATCGTATTTGCACCCGATTGCTTATACACGTAAAGCAGAATGCCGGGCTGCCCGTTCATCCGGGTCAGTTCTGTCCGTTCCTTTTCTCCATCGACGACTTCAGCGATATCTCTGACATGAACCGTGGCACCTGCCTGTTCACGAACGACTGTATTCTCGATCTGATCCAGGCTGGTAAATTCCCCCTGGCTGCGGATATGCAGGTTTAAATTGCCTTCCTCGTAATTACCGGCGGGCTGGTTGATATTCTCCTGCTTGAGCGCATTGATGACTTCGTTGACGCCCATATTGAGCGACTCGAGCTTGCTGCGATCCAGGTTGATCTGGATCTCGCGTTCAATTGCGCCCCGCATGCGGACCCGGGCAACCCCTTCCAGCTGTTCGAACTGGGGGATGATCTGATTTTCCGTCAGGCGGGTGAGCGTGATCGGGTCCAGATCGCTGTTCAACCCCAGGTACAGGATAGGGCGGTCCGCGACATCAAAATGGCGGATGTAAGGATCTTCTGCGCCATCAGGCAGCTTGTTTCTCAGCTTGTTCAGCGAGTCGCGGACTTCGTTGATCGCCAGATTGAGATCG
Organism: Planctomycetaceae bacterium; assembly: GCA_020426085.1. Taxonomy (GTDB): domain Bacteria; phylum Planctomycetota; class Planctomycetia; order Planctomycetales; family Planctomycetaceae; genus Gimesia. The sequence continues at coordinate 1,023 of JAGQQP010000697.1, forward strand.
GTGCCCCACTGGAACTGCAGACGGACGGTACTGCTCCCTTCCATGCTGCTGCTGAGGATGTTCTCGATGCCCGAGACAGAACTCAGGTTCTGTTCGATCGGGCGGGTAATCTGTTTTTCCGCCTCGTCAGGACCTGCGCCTTCATAAATTGTGATCACACTGACGCTGGGATTCTGAATGTCAGGCATCAGATCCACGGCCAGCTGCGACAAAGAAACCCCACCCAGCATGACCAGCACCAGTGAGGACATCAGGGTTGTAATCGGACGCTGAACTGCCAGTCGGGTCAGGGACATATTGGATTTCTCAGGAATTTATGATCTGCTATTGAACCAAATGATCATCCTGATCACAAATTAGTTTTCTGCGGTAACGGTGGCGGGGCCTGAATGACCTGATCCATAGGTACTTCCACGGGGGTGACGGTCTGTCCTTCGTCGACCATCCGGTTCCCCAGAGTGATGACCAGGTCTTCCGGTTTAAGACCGGACAGAATTTCGACGAGTTCTCCGTCATTGATTCCGGTTTCAATGTTGCGTCGTTCGGTCATTGGTGGATTTCCACCTATGATGAAGACGGCTAAACCAGGGCCATCTTTTCTGCGGGTGAGTGAAGCAATTGGCAAGACGCTGGTTTTGTGGCGATGTTCAAAAACAATCTGCACGCGGGCATGCATTCCCGGTTTGAGCGAGAAGTCGGCATTCGGAATTTCGATATGTACGGCGGCGGTGCGGGTCTGTGGATCGAGTACCGGTGCTTTCCGTTTCACATGACCGGAAAACGTTCGACCCGGGAAGGTATCAACGGTGATGAGTGCTTTCTGTCCCAGTTTGACGTCTTCATAATCTTTTTCCACGATATGCACGATGGTCCGGACATGATCGAGATTCACAATTTTCATTAAGGGGACATCTGGTTTTGCCAGATCGCCGACATCGACCATCCGTTCTGCCAGAAAACCATTCGTCGGTGCCAGCACTTTATTTTCTCTCAGACGCAGGCGGCTTTGTTCCAGATCCGATTTGGCCTGTTCCACACGGGCTTCTTCAAGTTCGGTCTGCGCTTCCTGAATCGCCTTGTTGGCCAACGCTTCTTCCATCTCCTGCTGCGTGCTCACACCCGATTTCTGCAGGACCAGCAGGCGTTCATACGCTTTGAGGGCCAGATCCTGAGCGGTGAGCTGCGCTTTCAGTTGTGCTTTGGCAACGGTCAGAGAGGCATCTGCTTTACTGACCATTTCCTGGAGTTCTGTGTCATTCAGTTCCAGAATCACATCGTCGGCTTTGATCTGCTCACCAACGTCGAAGGGGATGTTTTTGATGTAACCGCTGTACTTCGAGCGGATTTCGACCTGGGAGCCCGCTTCCAGGTTACCCACGAGAGTGATTCGTTTCTCCAGAGTCTTTTCCGTGGAGCGGGTGACTTGTACCGCGATCGGTTCTGTCTGGATTTTCTTGGGGGCGGTTTCTGTATTGTTCAGGGAGTGCTCATAAACCAGCCAGCCTGCAATCATTGCAATGGCCGTACATGCTGGGGCAATCAGTACTTTC
>JAGQQP010000069.1 GCA_020426085.1 Planctomycetaceae bacterium
GAAGTCAACTACCGACCCGCCAATGAAATCCAGCAGACAAAAGGGATTCAATTTATCTCTGGATCCTCTGATGCAGCTGCCGGGAGTACACCGTCCGGAACCATTCGCAATGCGGGCGGGTATGCGATTCGAAGAGGGGGAATTCGATAATGAAAAAACTAACACGAAACAGTGAGAGAATCTGTCAGCGCACGAAGCTGCTGGCAGTGTTACGGGAGGCGATTTCCCTGGGAAGTATCGTATTGTTTTGTTCGTCTGTCGTGTCGGCGCAGGAACCCACCGAAAAGGGAACCGCGCTGGCCAATTCGAGCACTGCAATACGATCCTCCCAGGGTACTACCGCAGCAGAAGAAACAACACAGCAACAGGAACCTCCTGAAAAAAGGGAGCGGCGCATTCCCCGGCTGGCCTCGGCGCAGATCAACGAGTTTGGCTTTCAGACTGAAGCGCTGCAGCTGACATCGTCTCTGGCAAACACGTTTGGTCAGGGAGACCTGTATACCAATTCTCCCAAGCCTCCGCTGATCAGAGATTATTCGCTGATCTACGTGCCGGCACCGGAACCGATCGTCGTGAAGGTGCATGACATTATCACGATCATGGTTGATGAAAAATCGAGTGTGACCGTTGATTCCCGATTCAACCGGAATCGAACCGAAACTTTGAAGGCGGAACTGAAAGAGTTCATGCGAATTGATTCTGCAGGGAACCTGGCACCGGCGGCTTTGAACAGTCCGAAAATTGATACCCAGTTGCAGGGACGTCTGCAGAGCACCGGTCAGTTAGCCGACCGGGAAGGCATCCAGTATCGGATTGCTGCCATCGTGGTTGATATCCGTCCGAACGGGAACCTGATTCTGGAAGCACGTAAAAGTATCCGAACCAATCATGATGTCTGGGAATATCGTCTGACCGGCGAAATTCGCAGTAAAGATGTGAACCGTGATAACACGGCGTTAAGTGAAAATATTGCCAACCTGGATATCGTCAAACACCAGAGAGGTAAAGTCTATCAGAGTACCAAACGACCATGGGGGGTGGTGTTGTACGACTGGTTCTTTCCTTTTTAATTCCAATTCTATTTGTTGAAGTGTGACGGGATATGACTATGCCACCCCGACGATTCAAAAAAGTTGTCTGCCTGATGATGTTCCTCGTCTGTCTGCAGTGTTCGGTTTCCGAACTGCAGGCGCGGACACGCGTGGAAAATATCTGCAGCGTGTATGGCATGAAAGAAATCAAGCTGACCGGCATGGGACTGGTCGTGGGTCTGGATGGCACGGGGGACGGAGGCAAGAATCTGCCGACCATTCGCAGCCTGGCTGCGGCACTCAAGCATTTGAACAATCCGGTGGTCGATCTGTCTGATCTGGCTGCCGCCAATAATGTGGCGCTGGTCATGATTGAAGCGACCATTCCTGCCAGCGGCATCCGTAAAGGACAGAAGCTGGACTGCTTCGTCAGCTCCATGCTGGGAGCAAAAAGTCTGCGAGGCGGACGACTGCTGGTCGCGCCCGTGGCAACGCCGGAAATCGGAAACGGCATAGGTGCCGGTCTCTGTTCAGGCGGTGTCATCCTGGAAGATGAACTTTCGCAGGCAACGGGAAAAATCATCAACGGTCTGGTTATGGAACGGGACTTCGATCTGCCGTTCATCGACCGTCGAACGCGTTCGATTACACTGCTCGTCGATCGGCAGCATGCCGGTTTTCATACGGCCAGCGAAGTGGCACGTGTGATCAACTCGGAATTCAGTTTTGAAGCCGGCAATCAGCAGCTGGCGATTGCCCAGGGGCCGGGACGCGTGTTTATCCGGATTCCCAGACAATACATGGAATCACCGGTCGAATTTGTGGCAGCGGTGATGGAAGTCGGCATCGATCGCCCGCATCAACAGGCACGGGTCGTGGTCAATCCAAAATCACAAACGGTTGTTGTCACCGGCGAAGTAGAAATCAGTCCGGTGGTGATTTCGCATAAGAATTTAACTGTAGGTGTCGGAAATCCTGCAGAGGGGGGGCTACCGGGAGGCTTTGTGCCCATCACGGGTGAGCAGGGTCAACAGAGCACGCAACGACTGCAGCAGCTGGTGGAAGCATTAAACCAGCTGCGAGTACCGACGGAAGATGTCATCAGCATCATCCGGGAGTTGCATCGCTCTGGAAAACTGCACGCTGAATATGATGAGCATTGATCAAAGCTGAAGCCGGTTCCAGTTCCAGATCACTTTTCAGGGATAACCAGTGATGACCTCTCTCTCCGCCATTCAACCTTCCATCAACCAGACCTCGCTGTTGTCCAATGTGACCGGCGCACCTGCTGAATTGAATCAGCCCGGCCAGAATACATCGGAACTGAAAGAAAAGTTCCAGGAGTTCGTCGCAGGTACATTCTACCAGCAGATGTTCAAAGCGATGCGCTCCGCTCAGGGGAAGCCCGCTTATTTTCATGGCGGTCAGGCGGAAGAAATGTTTCAGTCGCAGCTGGACCAGCAGATCTCTACCGAACTGGCGAAGAACGAAGGGGGCAGTTTCTCTGACGCGTTGTTCTCCTCATTTTCGCGACAGTTGAATGCCAGTTCGCAGAAATCGATAGATGCTGCTGCAAGCATAACGCCTTAAAAGTCATCACGTTAAGTCAGCGATAAAGATTCTGGTTAAAACAGACGCGAGACCTGGATCGATTATGCCGATTATAACGATAGGCGATTATCTCCGCTCAGAGGGCGGATTATGTAAACCGGGAGAAAGGGGGCTCCTATGGATGAAGCACAGACTGCGTCTGCACCGACGCAGCATCGACAGTTACTCAGTCAGTTGTCGAGCATTCTGCATGATCTGGAACCAGTACAGAAACAGTTACTGGAACTGTATCAGAAGAAATCTCAGGCGCTCAGACAGGTTGATGTCAAACTCATCGATGAATGTGGGACCATCGAAGCAGAACTCACGCGCGAGCTGCAGTTCGTTCTGCTCAGACGTCAGCAGTTACTGCAGACCGCCGGACAGCAGGGCCTGCCTGCCGACACACTGTACGATCTGCTGCTGAAGCTGGATGCCCCGGAAGCGGAATCGCTCTTTCAGAGGATTGAAGCTGCCCAGCAGCGTTCCAAAAAGCTGCGGCATGAAACCTGGGTCCAGTGGATTGTGTCCACACGCTCTTATCAGCACTACTCACAGGTACTCGAGCTGATTGCACACGCCGGTCAGAAAGTACCGACCTACTCACGTGGTCAAAACGAAAGCAGTACAGGAGGGGTGATTTTTGACGCATCGGCTTAATTCTTCACGGTAAGAATATCAGTCGCTTGTTGTGTTAAAAACACCTCATTAACTACGGAAAAACCGTCATGGGACTTAACGCTACCCTATCTATGGCCAAGCAGTCGCTGGAAATATTCGGCACCGGGATCCAGGTCGCCGGCCAGAATATTTCCAATGCGGGTACGCCTGGTTATATCCGTGAGCAGTTGGTTCTGAATCCGTCCGCCCCTTATCGACAAGGCGCGCTGATTACCGGTACCGGTGTCGAAATCTCGGGGATTCAGCAGCAGATCGATCAGTTCCTTGAGACGCGAATTCATTCCGCGAATACCGATTTTTCTGCCATCGATGAACGCAACACGATCTTTAAACAACTGGAAAACGAATTACGGGAATTAACTGACGGAGACCTCTCCACGGGGCTGAACGATTTTCTGGCAACGATCAATAATGTCGTCAATCAGCCCAGTTCGATTCCCGATCGTCAGTTCGTCATTAATGAGGCGGACAAATTTGCTGCCGACATCAGTTCGCTCCGTTTACGGCTCAACCAACTGCGCGAAGTTCAGACGGTGAATGTGGAAAATCTGGTGACGGAAGCCAATGACCTGATTAATAAGATCGTCGATTTGAATCCCAAGATTTCCAAACTGGAAGCATCGGGATTGCTGCAAAGCGACGCCGGCGCTTTGCGCTCACAGCGTTATGATGCACTGAATCGACTGTCGGAACTGATTCCGATCCGCTATCGCGAACGCTCAGACGGTGCCATCGATGTGTTTACCGGTTCCGATTATCTGATTCTGGCGGGAACCTCCCAGAATCTGGAATTAAAAACGGATACAGATCGCGGCGTGGTCGTCTCTGAAGTGTACCTCTCCCAGACACAGAGTAATATTTCGCGAACCGGGGGCGAACTCAAAGGTATCATCGAGGGGCGGGATGACATTCTGGGGGGCTTCGTTGATCAACTCGATACGTATGCTTCCAATCTCATTTTTGAATTCAACAAGATCCACTCTTCCGGTGAGGGGACCGCGGGCTTCGAACAACTGACCTCGGCTTCCCGGGCTCTGGATCCGTCGGCGACGCTGAATTCGGAACAGTCCGGTTTACCGTTTCAGGCAAATCACGGCAGTTTCCAGATCAAAGTGACCAATAAAACAACCGGGATTACCAATACCGTCACTGTTAACGTGGACCTGGACGGCATTGGCGGGGACACCACTCTCAACAGCCTGTCGGCTTCCATCAACGGTGTGGCGAATCTCAACTCCAGTGTTTCGACCGACGGCCGAATGTCGATCAGCGCCGATTCCGATTACGAATTCCGGTTCTCCAATGATACCAGTGGTGCTCTGGCCGCGATCGGCATCAATACCTTATTTACCGGCGGCGATTCCAGTGATATCGGCATCAATTCCGTCGTCAGTCAGAATCAGCAGTTTCTGGCGACCGGTCAAGGGGGAGGCCCTTCCGATGGCAGCAATGCCGTGTTGCTGGCGTCGTTCTCGGAAAACCCGATCGATTCTCTGGGGGGAATCAGTCTCGATGATTATTACGAGAAAATCGTCTCCAATCTGGCCCAGTCTTCTGCTTCCGAAGGGGCGCTTGCGGAAGGAGCCCAGACATTCCGTGATTCTCTGCTGAGTCAGCGTGAACAGTTTTCCGGCGTCAGTATCGATGAAGAAACCATCAACGTGCTGACTTACCAGAGAGCATTCCAGTCGGCAGCGCGACTGGTCAGCACGATTGACGAATTATTTACGATTCTACTTAACATTTAAAAGTTTCCTGACAGGCTCCGGTCTGTTTCCGTTTCTTGTTTTTCGGTGTGATACATCATGACGATTGGTCCCATATTGCCTGGTCGCCTCCCTTCGACAATGCTGTCGGATCGGTTGAAAGTGTCCCTGAATGACAATGCGCTGGAACTGGCGCGACTGCAGCAGCAGGTCTCTACCGGACAGCAGTATTCGCTGGCCAGTGAATCTCCCGGAGCCGCACTCAGAACGATTCTCATGCAGTCGGCTCTGGAACGGCAGCAGCAGTATCAGTCCAATATCAATACTTCCCTGAGCATGCTGACGATGAGCGAAACGGCATTGAGCAGTGTCGGCGATGCGTTGAATTCGGCGAAAGCCATTTCACTTTCCGGTGTGGGATCGACCGTCACCAGCGCCGAACGTGTGGCGCTGGCTGATCAGATTGCCTCACTGAGAACGCAGGTGCTCAACGCCGGCAACACCACATTTCGCGGGCAGTACCTTTTTTCCGGAAGTCAGACCGACGTCGCTCCTTTTGAAGAACTTGCCAACGGTCTGGTGGTCTACCATGGCGATGATCATCAGATCCAGTCCTATATCAATACGCAGACATTACTTCCCAATAATTTTGACGGCATCTCTGCCTTTGCTGCCAGTTCGCCGGAAGTGGGAAGCGACATCAATCCTGCGTTAACACTGCAGACGCGAATCTCTGATCTGAACGGCGGACGTGGTGTGAAACTGGGTTCGATCTCCGTGACGCTGGATAACGGGGCTCCCCAAACTCAGATCGTGAATCTTTCCGGAGTCGAAACGGTTCAGGATCTCAAAACGGTCCTGGAAAATGCCTTTGCCGGCGGCCCGCTGACACTGACCGTCGATATTGATCCGGCCAGCGAAAATGGATTGAGGCTGACTCCCTCTGCCGGTACGGTCGCGGTCTCCAATGTAACCGGCTCGACATTGGCGACGGACCTGGGAATTGCCAGTGCCGCTGTGGCTCAGGTGAACGGGGGAGACCTTGATCCCGGGATCACTCTGCAGACCACACTGGCTTCGCTCAACGGCGGTACCGGAATAGGCCCCACTGTGGGTACAGGGCTGGTCATCAATAATGGAGGCCAGACCCACACGGTTGACCTTTCTACTGCGACCACCATCGAAGATGTTTTTAATCTGATCAGAACTGCCGATTCGAATCTCAACCTGGGTATCAATGACGCCCGGAACGGGCTGGCGATCTCCAGCCGCATCAGTGGCGCCGATTTCTCGATTGGTGAAAACAATGGTGGTACGAACGCCGCCGGTCTGGGCATTGCCACTTTCTCCGCCAGTACGCCGCTTTCAGAATTGAATTACGGACGCGGCGTGGATGTGGATTCCGGTCAGACGTTACAGATCATCCGCCGCGACGGAACCACGGTCAACCTGGATATGAGCGGCACGAAAACCGTTCAGGATGTGATTGACCGTATTAATGACTTTGAAGTATTCGACGGAACGACACCGCTGGCAGATCTGAATCTGGGGCAGGGGGTTCCCGTCGGAGCCACAACCCTGGATATTACCCGCCGCGATGGTTCTGTGGTCAATGTGAGTCTGGCCGGTGATGCAACCGTGCAGGATGTGCTGGATTCAATTAATGCCGTCGATCCGGGCAATCTGGTGGCCAGTATTGATCCCAATACCAATGCGTTTCAGATTACCGATAATTCAGGCACAGGACCTCTGAGTATCGCCAGCAATGCCGTTTCAGATGCACTGGGCCTGGCAGTCACTGAAGGGGGAACCGATAACAGTGTGCCGCTCCAGGGAAATTTTGTTCCCATCAAACTGCAGGTGACACTGAATACAACTGGAAACGGCCTGACCATTTATGATGCGTCAGGTACGGGGCCGCTGGAAATTCCCGCAAACGAAATTGCCTACTCCCTGGGAATTGATGGCGTCGAGTCCGGTAATGATCCCCTGGTTGGATTAGTGGGGGATGAACCAAATCCGAAAGAGTCCACAGGGGTGATCAGCCTGCTCTCACGTCTGGAAAACGCATTGCGGAACGGCAATGATCAGGATATCGCGCGGATTGGGGGCTTACTGGATACAGAAATCGCCCGCGTGAACCGGGTCCGTGGGGATATTGGCAGTCGCATGACCGTTCTGGAAGAGGCAGATAGTCGGCTCAAAGATCAGGAAGTCAGCATGCAGGAAGCGATTTCCAAAGATTTTGATACCGATCTGACCCAGGTGATTGTGGACATTACGCAGAGGCAGAGCGCCTTTCAGGCCAATCTGCAGGTGACTTCACAGGCTCTGCAACTGACACTGCTTTCCTACCTGTAAAACCGAGCCCTCATCAATGGCCGTTGATCCCTTCCCGTGAGGGGAAGCAGCACTCGCTTGATCCGGTTAGCGAGGTTCTGTAAATTCCATGAACCAGGCTGGCAGAGGTTCAGCCGGCGGAAAAGTCACTTTTCTCTGCTTTTTTGTCTTCCAGCACGGATTTTCCGCCCTGCCAAAGTTGAAGAGACGGATCAAAAAGGTTACTGTTATCCGCTCGCTTGCGGTTCGTATGCGCTCACTTTACCGGCGTATTTCCGACTGTGTGGCTGAATTCCCTTGCTGAACTGACATGCATTCCAGAAGTGCATATTGACATAAGTATTGAATATTATATCGTTTACGTTTGAGGAATAACCGGTGTCTACTACAAAATCTTTTATGGCAAATGCAAAGACTGTTAACCCTGAGTGGTTTGTTGTTGATGCAGACAATCTGATTGTCGGACGGCTGGCCGCCCAAATTGCGACCATTCTGATGGGGAAGCATAAGCCAACCTATACGCCTCATGTGGATACCGGGGATTATGTGATTGTCGTAAACTGCGACAAGGTAAAGTTTTCCGGTAAGCAGCTTGCCCACGGATCACATCCTTATTTCTCAGAGAAGATGCTGCGAAAGAGCTATGCGACTTACTCGGGTTACCCCAGTGGTCTGAAAGTCGTGACGGCAGAAAAGAAACTGGAACGGGGTCAGTCGACTCAGGTTCTTTCTGAAGCCGTCCGCCGCATGCTTCCCAAAAACAAGCTGGGCCGCCAGATGCTGAAAAAGCTCAAACTGTATGCGGGCCCTACGCACGATCATCAGTCACAACAACCTCAGGACATGCCAGCTCACCTGCTGCCATAATCTGAGAGAAGCAGACAAACTTCTATTTATCCCTTTTCAGAATAATAAGATAAGAGTAGTTAACCGTCATGGATAATGAGACTCCAGAAGAAGTAACAGAAGCTGAAACAGCAACTTCAGAAGAAGCAACCGCAGATACAATGACCACCACATCAGGTGTTCCTGAGCTGACTCTCGGTTCCGGTGTTCCTGTTGAGGCCGAAGAAGACGAATTCGTCAAGCCCGAGCCCGTCATCCGGGGAAAACTGGATAAGCATGGTGTGGCTATGGGAACCGGTCGTCGTAAGACTGCTGTCGCGCGAGTTCGCATCAAAGCCGGTTCCGGAAATCTGACCATCAATGGCCAGGCTCTGAACGACTACCTGAAGGTCGAACGGGATCGTCAGATAGTCGAAGCCCCACTGAAAGCCACCGAGACCTTCGGTAAAGTTGATGTCTGGGTGCGGGTAAACGGTGGCGGAACAACGGGTCAGACCGGTGCAATTGTGCTCGGTATTGCCCGTGCTCTTGAAGCCTACAACAACCAGTTCCACGAAACTCTGAGTGCCGGTCGCTTCCTGACTCGTGACAGTCGTATGGTGGAACGCAAGAAATTCGGATACAAAAAAGCACGCAAGAGCTTCCAGTTCTCAAAACGATAAACTGCGTGTGATCAACATCAGACAACATCTGGTTCTGTTGTCTGGATGAAGACATCAACACCCTGGCTGGCGCTGAATCCGGTCAGGGTGTTTTTTTACAGAGTCGCCGGTCAGGATGGCGGGAAGAGACGAGCTGCTCCTTCTTTCTGCCCGATGTGACCGGAAACCGGTTTGTGGAACGGGTCAATATCTCAGGAAAACGAGGCATTCCGCATGTATGGGCGATTGATGCTACCTGAGCTTCAGGTGCTGTTAGATGAAAATGATACCGCAGGCGTCAAAGAGTTCTGTGAGGCGCTTTATCCTGCGGTGACAGCCGAGATTCTGGCCGAACTCGACAGCCAGAATGTCTGGCGTGTGCTCAGTTGCTGTGAGCCTCAGAAACAGGCGGAAGTCTTTCAGTTCCTGCCACTGCCGCAGCAGATCGAAATCGTTGGTGTGATCTCGCGGGGACCGCTTTCGAAAATGATCGAAGAGATGGCGCCAGACGACCGTGTCGACCTGTTGTCGCGGATGGATGACGAGCATGTGGAAGAGCTGCTGCCCCTGATGGCGCAGGCGGAACGCAGCGATATCCGCAAACTGCTCTCCTATCCGGAAGACAGTGCCGGCGCGATCATGACGACCGAATACGCGTCGTTACCCGAAAATATCACGGTTGCCCAGGCGCTGGAACGATTGCGTCAGCAGGCACCCGACAGTGAAATTATTTCCTATATCTACGTGGTCGATGAAGGGCGTCGCCTGCAGGGAATTGTCTCGTTGCGCGAGTTGATCTTCGCGCGACCGGCGCGTCCCCTGTCGGAAATCACCAATCGCGATGTGATTTCGGTGCGCGTGGACGACGATCAGGAATTCGTCGCCCAGCAGATGGCTCGCTTTGACTTTATCGCCATTCCAGTGGTCGATCATCAGAATCAGCTGGTCGGGATTGTGACCCACGACGATGCCATCGACATTATGCAGGAAGAAGCGACGGAAGACACCTATCGTCTGGCGGCGGTCGAACCGCTGGAAGACAGTTACCTTTCGACGCCTTTAAAGACGGTTATTCAAAAGCGGGTGGGCTGGCTGATTTTCCTGCTGGTCCCCTCGTTCCTGGCGGCGAAAGTGCTTGAGCACTTTGAAGGGGTTTCCGATAAATTTGAATGGCTGGTGCTGTTTATCCCCTTGATCCTGGCCAGCGGCGGTAACGCCGGTTCGCAGTCCGCCACGTTGATCATCCGGGCGATGGCCCTGGAATCGAATATCCAGCGCGATGAACTCCGCGCGCTGCTGCGTAAAGAGTTTCAGCTCGGACTGCTGTTGGGAGGCATGCTGTCCCTGATCAGTTTTCTCGTTTCCTGGGTGTTTACGACGCAGTTGATCCAGGCGTCTGTCGTCGGCCTGGCAGTATTCCTGGTGGTCCTGATGGGAATTTCCGCGGGGGGAATGCTGCCGATGGGCTTTCGCAAGCTGGGCATGGACCCGGCTCTGATGTCGAATCCCTTCATCACCGCACTGGTCGATATCCTGGGGCTGATCATCTACTTTCAGGTGGCGCTCTACATCGTGGGTTGAGAGAGACTGCTTACTGTTTCAGATCCGCCGATTCCGGATTCTGTTCGGGATCGAGTGCTTTCAGTTCGATGCCCATCATCTTCATCAGTTCTAATGCGTTGCTATGCTCCACAATGCCGGGACGCATCCGGTAATCAAAGGTCATTTTCCCGTCGATCAACTGATCTTCAAAATGCACATTTTTCGCCTGAGAACCAAACAGGCTCGTGATTTCAGTCAGTGCCAGATCATGCGTGGTGACGATGCCGATTCCCCCGCGTTCGATCAGCGTTTCAATCACGCTCTGGGCACCGATCCGTCGATCGTGCGAATTGGTTCCCTGCAGGATTTCATCTAACAGGAACAGGACCGGCTCCGGTGCGTCTGCCAGATGCACGACCGCCGAAAGTCGCGCCACCGACTGATAAAACAGCGAGGCGCCCTGTTGCAGCGAATCCTGAACCCGCATCGCAGTGCCGGCCTGCATGGGTGTCACCGTCAACCGGGTTGCCCGGACGGGAGCGCCGGCGAGTGCGAGGACAAAATTGGTCCCCACGGTCCGCATCAGTGTACTTTTGCCGGACATATTGGAACCGCTGATCATCAGCAGGCGGTGTTCTGAATTCAGCGTGACATCATTGCGGACGACCTGATCGAGGGGAATCAGGGGATGCCCCAGTTCAGTCCCTTCAAATCGCGGGCCCTCGACGGGATCCGCAATTTCCGGAAAGGGATCTTCGGGATGTTCGTACGCATAACCGGCCAGTGAGCAGAGGGCCTCAAACTCGCCGACCGCCGCCAGCCATTCAGGGCAGTGAGGTCCCACGCGCTGCAGCCAGCGTTCGATGGCAAACATGTAATGGAAGGGAATCCCCAGCAGGATGGTCAGCGGAGCCGAAAACTGGTTGCGAAAACAGTTATTCAGCCCCTGAATGTTCCTTCTGAGCTGGGCGATGCTGCGGGACGGGGGAACGCCGTCTGTCTGTAATGCAGTGATAATGGTCGTCAAATGCGGAGAATGAAACTCCCGCCGTTCAATCAGCGAAAGCACATCAGACAGCACTGACAGGCCATCGCGGACTTCATCGGTCTGATTCAACAGTTCGCGAATGCGTGAGCCGATGCAGAATAGCAGGCAGACCTGGATGATGATCGCCACACAGATCGGAGCG
>JAGQQP010000006.1 GCA_020426085.1 Planctomycetaceae bacterium
TGTAATCTGAATATTGATGCGGAGCGAACAGACGAATTCGGACAGAAACTGCTGCAGATCGTCAATCACAGTGCATTGTCCTTCATGCTTTCCATCGGTCACCGGGCCCGACTGTTTGACATCATGAGCGAGATGGAACATGCCACCAGCGAGGCCATCGCAGAACAGACCGGCCTGAATGAACGTTATGTCCGCGAGTGGCTGGGAGCGATGGTTACAGGCGGCATCATGGAATACGACCCGGTCCTGAAAACCTATTTTCTTCCCGCCGAGCATGCCGCGCTGCTGACACGGGCCGCCGGTTCCAACAATTTTGCGACGACCATGCAGTGGTTTTCTGTGTTGGGGTCTGTGGAAGATCAGATCGTTGACTGTTTCAGTGCAGGGGGCGGAGTTCCTTATTCCGAGTTCGCCCGTTTCCATGAAGTGATGGCCGAAGAGAGTTATAACTCGGTCGTTTGTGGCCTGTTTGAATATATTCTGCCACTGGTGCCCGGGCTGGAAGACAAGCTGAAAGCCGGCATCGATGTACTGGATATCGGTTGTGGCAGTGGGCTGGCGTTGATTGAAATGGCAGCCGCTTTTCCCGAAAGTCGCTTTACCGGCTTCGATATTTCCGAAGAGTCGATCGGCCGGGCCCAGGCATCAGCCACTAAGCGGGGCGTGAAAAATGTGACGTTCCGTGTACAGGATGTTTCGCAGATGAATCTGACAGACACCTTTGATCTGATCACTGCCTTCGATGTGATTCACGACCAGGCCAGACCGGATCAGGTGCTCCGCGAAGTGAATGCCGCTCTGAAACCAGGGGGAACTTTCCTGATGCAGGACATCGCTGCCTCCAGCGATGTGGAGCAGAACATCACCAATCCCCTGGGACCGATGTTCTATACGATCTCGACCATGCATTGCATGACCGTCTCGCTGGCGCAGGGGGGCGCGGGGCTGGGAACCTGCTGGGGGAAAGAGCTGGCGTGTTCGATGCTGGAAGACGCTGGCTTCAATAATATCGATGTTCAGGAGCTGCCTCACGATATTATGAATTATTTTTACACGATGACGAAAATGAGTTGAACTGGTTGTTGTGAACCGTGTCTCAACAGGGAGTAGAAGCTTTTTGTTTCTACTCCCTGTTTTCATTGCACTTAGGGGCACTGATTTCGCAAACCTTGATCTGAAAACTGCTTGAGAACTAAAATAGGACAACATGGTATAATTTAAGTTGGATGAATGAAATGTCTGCCTATAATTTGATATGAGTGAAGGCCTGCTGCTTCTCATGAGAGAAAATCTGAAGAATCAGCAAAGAATGTGATGTTTAAGGCCTTTCCAAGTGTTGAATATAGTGCAAAAATGCCGATTATAAGGAATAAATCTGTTACGTTGAGTTTGCCGTTCAATGGAGTGATGGTAAACAGGCCGTGATAGAAAGCACGGATGTCTGGAGCCGGAACTTCAATGCTCGAAAGGGATTGAAAGGTATCGCCCGACATACGAACAAATGCATGTAAATTGTGAAAACCAAGTGTGGCCTACTCCTGCATATTTCCCTCCACCTGTCGGGTCTGAAGCAATTCAGCCTCGAACCATGTCCGAGAGAGCACATCGCGTTTTCCACGGTTTTAACTTTTCAGTGATGAAGTGTCTGGTTTTTCGTTATAGAGAAACAGGTCCAGACCAGCGAATCCGTTATTTGAATGAACGGCAGTTGCCATCACCGGGGAGCCAGAACATTAAAAATATTTTTCATTCAACTGAGGCTGTACCGCCTGAAGTCAGGCGACTACCGGGGAGTAAACAAAAGAATGTCGACCACTGATGTGTCTGGTGCTAATGGCAAAATCAGCGAACAACTGGATGCTGTTGTAATTCGTTTTTGTGGAGATAGTGGCGATGGAATGCAGCTTGCCGGCACGCAGTTCACGAATGTGTCCGCGGTCTTCGGTAACGATGTCAGCACTCTGCCTGACTTTCCCGCAGAAATTCGCGCACCCGCCGGTACTCTGGGCGGAGTCAGTGGTTTCCAGATCTGCTTCTCCAGCTCAGACATTTTCACACCTGGCGATGAAGTCGATACTTTAATTGCCATGAACCCCGCGGCGCTGAAAACTAACATTGCCGATCTGAAACGGGGCGGTACGCTGATCGTCAACGAAGATGCTTTCGAGAAATCGAATCTGTCCAAAGCCGGCTACGAAAGTAACCCGCTGGACGACGAAGAATCTCTGGCCGCTTACCAGTTGCAGAAAGTGCCAATGACCAGCCTGACGCGCGATGCAGTCGCCGAGCTGGGACTTTCGCCTCGTGAAGCCGAACGCTGCAAAAACTTTTTCGCGATGGGTCTGGTCTACTGGCTCTATCAGCGCGATGCGACCCCGACCGAGGAGTGGGTCAAAAGCAAGTTCGCCAAAAAACCGGAACTGGTCGAAGCGAACCTGAAAGCGCTGCATGCCGGCTATAACTACGGTATCACTACTGAAGCGATTACCGTGCATTATCGCGTTGATCCAGCGGAACTGCCACCCGGTAAATATCGTAAAGTCACCGGCAACGAATCATTGGCATTCGGCTTTATCACCGCAGCAAAACTGGCTAAGAAACAATTGTTCTTTGGCGGCTATCCGATTACTCCCGCCAGTGACATTCTGCACGAACTGTCTAAACACAAAAACTTCGGCGTGGTTACTTTCCAGGCGGAAGATGAAATCGCGGCGATCACCAGTGTGATCGGTGCTGCCTATGCCGGCGACCTGGCAATCACGGCCAGCAGTGGTCCTGGAATTGCCCTCAAAGGGGAAGGTATGGGACTGGCAGCGATCATGGAATTGCCGCTGGTGGTAGTCGATGTACAACGCGGCGGCCCGAGTACCGGTCTCCCGACCAAAACAGAACAGTCCGATCTCTACATGTGCATGTTCGGTCGTAACGGTGACTGCCCGATGCCTCTGGTGGCGCCGGCGTCTCCGGCTGACTGTTTTGAAATAGCACAGGAAGCGCTGCGAATTGCCGTTGAGTTCATGACGCCCGTGCTGCTGCTCAGTGATGGTTATATTGCCAACGGTGCCGAGCCGTGGCGGGTGCCTGATATTTCCAACCTGAAGCCGATCAAGGTTTCTCACGAGAATAAACAGGGGGACGGCCCGTTCATGCCTTATCTGCGTGATGAGAAGAAAGCCCGTCCCTGGGTCAAGCCAGGTACACCGGGTTGCGAACATCGCGTCGGCGGTCTGGAAAAATCAGACGTCACTGGTAACGTGAATTACTCTCCCGAAAACCATCAGTATATGACTACGCTCCGGGCTGAAAAAATTGCCGGCATTGCCGACTTCATTCCCGAGCAGACCGTCGAAGGTCCTGAATCAGGAGACCTGCTGGTGATCAGCTGGGGGGGAACTTACGGTGCCGTCCGTACTGCAGTGAAGCAATCTGTACAGGAAGGCCTGTCGGTGGCACATGCCCATATCCGCTATCTGAATCCGTTCCCCCGCAACCTGGGAGACGTGATCAAGAAGTACAAGAAAGTCCTGATTCCCGAATTGAATACCGGACAGTTAAGGATGATCATTCGTGGAACTTATCTGGCCGATGCTGTTGGCTTGAATAAAGTCCAGGGGAAACCGTTCCTGATCAGCGAAGTGAAAGATAAAATCAGAGAGATGATCAAAGAGAGCTGATCTCAACGAATGTCATCTGATCTGATACCTTATAGAAACCAGTTTAAAAAACGAGTTATTGCGTTTAAGGATAGTTAAAAATGAGCGTTGATGTCACACTGCCTGTCCTCTCGCCAAAAGATTTTGCCAGCGATCAGGAAATCCGCTGGTGCCCACGCTGTGGCGATTACTCTATTCTCGCCCAGATGAAAAAAGTCCTGCCGACTCTGGGTATTCCCAAAGAGAAGTTCGTGTTTGTTTCCGGAATTGGCTGCTCCAGCCGTTTCCCGTATTACATGGATACCTACGGCATGCACAGTATTCACGGTCGTGCTCCTGCGGTTGCGACCGGCGTGAAGCTGGCCAATCCTGATCTACAGGTCTGGGTCATCACCGGTGACGGCGATTCGCTGTCGATCGGCGGCAATCACTTTATGCACGTTCTGCGTCGTAACGTGGACCTGAAAGTGATTCTCTTCAACAACCAGATTTACGGTTTGACCAAAGGCCAGTATTCTCCCACCAGTCCGACTGGTACGAAAACCAAGAGTACCCCTTTTGGTTCGGTGGATCGGCCTTTGAACCCGCTGTCGGTTGCCATCGGTGCCCGCGCGACATTCGCAGCCCGTTCCGTCGATGTTGATATCAAACACCTCTGCTATGTTCTCGAACGGGCTGCAAGTCACAAAGGTTCTGCCTTTGTGGAAGTCTATCAGGACTGTAACGTGTTCAACTCAGGTGCGTTTGCCTTTGCTTCCAAAAAGGGAGAGAAGGAAGAGAACGTGATCTATCTTGAGCATGGCAAGCCGTTGATCTTTGGTAAAAATCGCGATAAAGGCGTTCGCCTCAACAGTCACGACCAGCCTGAAGTGGTCGAACTGGGTAAAGGAGTCACGGAAGACGATCTGCTGTTCCACGATGAAAAGTCAGAAGATATGAATCTGGCGTTTCTGCTGGCCAGCATGCGGCATCCAGAAATGCCGGAACCGATGGGAGTCTTCCGCTCTGTCGAACATCCGACCTACAACGAAGCCGTCTACAATCAGGTGGAATCCGCCACCGAACGGAACGGTGAAGGGGACCTGGAAGCACTGTTCAACACCGGTGATACGTGGACCGTGTAAACGGCTCAGAACCAAAATAAGAAAAGGCGTTACAGTTAATTCTGTAACGCCTTTTTTGTTTGAACATTTGCCTGTGAGAACAGACTACTGTGCAGTCTCTTCGCCAAACGAAAGTCGCATCTGGCGTGATTCTGCCGGGTCCAGTTCCTTGAACAGCAGACTGGGCTGAATGCCTTTATTATTCTGGTATTTGTCGCTGTTGTAAGCGGTGACTTCGCCGATCGCCGTGTTGTAGATAATCTGGCAGATGGCCACGCCGGCATAAATGCGAACCGGTTGTGCGACCGTGATTTCCAAGGTCCAGTAACCACAGAACCCGATATCGCCGACACCGGCGGTCGCATGCACGGAAATTCCCAGACGTCCGATAGAAGAGCGGCCTTCCAACAGCGGCACCAGGTTGTGCGTTTCGGTACGTTCCACAGTCCGTCCCAGGTAGAGTTGTCCGGGATAGAGGACCATGCCTTCTTCGGGGATGACATATTTCCCCAGGCGATTTGGGCGAGCCATATCCAGCACGATTTCCTCGTAGACCATCAACTCGTTATGCAGGCAGAGGTTATAGCTGTTCGGGTTCAGATATTTTTCATGATAGGGTTCAATGATAATATCTGTTCCCAGGCGTGATTTGATTTCTTTCCCGGTCAGGATCATTGGCTTCTCATTATTGTGAAGGATGGAATAAAACTCTGCATACTGGAACCATAAACCGGTGCGCACCGGCTTTCAACAGTTCGGGCGGATGTTTTCGGAAACAGAGCCAAGTACCAGAATTCTACTGGTGCAAAGCGTTCACTCCACGAGCGGCTTTAAACCGATCCGCGGGCAGATTTTCAGCAGGCTGCATTCCGTGCAGCGCGGCTTGCGGGCCACGCAGGTGGCGCGACCGTGCAGGATGACCCGATGGGAAAAGTCGATCCATTCTTTTTGGGGAAGCACTTCCATCAGGTCACGTTCGATGATCTCCGGATTCTTACTGGTCGTCAGTCCGAAGATATTGCAGATGCGTTTGACGTGTGTATCGACCACGACGCCGCTGGGAATTCCGAATGCGGTTCCCAGCACCACATTGGCGGTCTTTCGTCCGACACCGGGTAACGCCACCAGTTCTTTGAGCGTGCGGGGGATTTCGCCAGCATGTTCTTCGGTAACCGCTAACGCCATCTTGCGGATGTTGGTTGCTTTGGCGCGGAAGAATCCGAGCGGGTACACGATCTTTTCGACATCTTCCTGTTTACTGGCTGCCAGCTTTTCTGCGGTCGGATATTTTTTGAACAGGGTCGGCGTGGTGGCGTTCACGCGTTCGTCGGTACATTGAGCGGAGAGAATGGTCGCAACCAGCAGCTGAAATGGCGAGTCGTGGATCAACGCACATTCCGGTTCGGGAAACAGTTTTGCCAGCCCGCGTGCGATTGTGCGGGCATGTTTCTTTTTGTCATCAATTGAGTCGCTATAACCGGAACCTGACGCGACCTGCGATTTTTTTTTAGCCATATTCTGCGTGACAATTCCCAAATTGGAGTGCTACTCTGACTGGCATGATTTGAACCAGCCAGCTGAGATTCATGAATGGACTCAGTATGTAGCACTCGGATTGGTTTTTCAATGTACGGGGTTGGAATATATAATGGTAACAGACAACGCAGTGATCGAGCAGCAGTTAAAGTCCGTCTCCGGGATGGTTCCCGTATTGAAACTGGATGATTTCGTGCTCCTGCCGCATTCTGTCATTCCACTTCGCCTCACCGATCCCGCTGACTGTCAGTTGATCGATGAAGCGCTCGCTACTCATGGCATTATCGCCGTCGATTTCAAACAGACGTGCCCTGCAACCGGCGCTGAACTTTCAACAGAGTCGGAAATTCGAACTGTTTGTGTTGCATCTGTTCTGACACCGTATCAGTTTAAATCAGGAGCTCGTTCGATACTGCTGCAGGGGTTGTGTCGCGCACAGATGGTGGTATTGCAGAAGTCGGAATTGCCTTACACGAAAGCACTGCTGGATCTGCAAACAGATTGCTATCCAGATCAGCCAGTCATTCACCGCGAACATCGACAACTGGAACTGCTGGAACTTTATGCACGTATCTATATGGATCATGCTTCCAATCCGCTGTATTATCACCAGCTGCACCGCGAAGTCAGTCTGGGTACGCTCTGTGATACACTCGCAGGGACAATCAGGCTGGAATCTGCTCTCAGCCAGATGTTGCTGAACGAACAGAATGTCGACCTCCGCAGTGATCTTCTGTTGAGTTTTCTCAAAAACAGGCACCGCGAACGGCAGCAGCATCCCGCCGCGGGAATTCGCTCGACCGACTTCAGTTGTAACTGAACTCCGCGCACCTTTCTTTCTTGAGACCACTTCTCCAGTCGCGTAAGATAAAAGATCAATCTTACAGACCTCACTGCTTCCACCCTGGATGGCTCTACTGGAGAACAGCTGAAATGAAAAACCGTTTGACTGCAGCGTTATCTCTGTTTCTTCTCTGCATGCTCTGTACAGGAATTGTCAAAGCGGAATCAAAGACAGCAGCGAAAAAACGTCCGAACATCCTGTTCTGTATTGCCGACGATGCCTCTTTCCCGCATATGGGTGCATATGGTTGTTCCTGGGTCAAGACGCCTGGTTTTGATCGGGTGGCGCGGGAAGGTCTGCTCTTCAATAATGCCTATACGCCGAATGCCAAGTGTGCGCCGTCCAGGGCCTGTATTCTGACGGGCCGCAATTCATGGCAGTTGAAAGAAGCCGGCAACCATATGGCGTTTTTCCCGCCGGAGTTTAAAACGTACGTCGAATCACTGGCGGACGCGGGTTACTCTGTGGGGAAGACCGCGAAAGGCTGGGCACCTGGTGTTGCCGTTGATGCGAATGGCAAACGTCGCGATCTGGCAGGTCCCGCGTTCAACCAGAAAAAGACGAAGCCACCCGCCAGCGGAATTTCACCCATCGACTACGCCGCCAACTTTGAACTGTTCCTCAAAAAAAGTGGAGATAACAAGCCGTGGTGTTTCTGGTATGGCGGCTTCGAACCGCATCGGGGCTATGAATATGGTGCGGGGATCAGGAACGCTGGCAAGAAGATCAGCGATATCGATCGGGTTCCTGCTTACTGGCCTGATAACGAAACCATTCGCACGGATATGCTCGACTATGCTTACGAGATTGAATACTTCGACCAGCATCTGGTCCGCATGCTGAATCTGCTGGAGCAGCGGGGAGAACTGGATAATACGCTGGTGGTTGTGACCGCCGATAATGGAATGCCGTTCCCTCGTGTGAAAGGACAGGAATATGAACGTTCCAATCATCTTCCGCTGGCCATCATGTGGAAGCAGGGGATTCCTACCGCTAACCGGGTGATCGAAGATTATGTCAGTTTCATCGACTTCGCTCCGACCTTTCTGGAAGCCGCCGGGTTGAATGCAGAAGCAGTCGGCATGCAGCCGATCACCGGGCGCAGTCTGACCGATATTTTCCAGTCCGAAAAATCTGGCATTGTCAATCCGAAGCGGGACCATGTTCTGATTGGTAAAGAACGCCACGATATCGGCAGACCCGATGATCAGGGATATCCGATTCGGGGCATTGTGAAACAGGGGATGCTCTATCTCAAAAATGACGAACCCGGACGCTGGCCCGCCGGTAATCCCGAAACCGGTTATCTCAACTGCGATGGCAGCCCGACCAAGTCGGTGATTCTACAACTGCGCCGCGACGGGAAACAGACAGAGTTCTGGGACTGGGCATTCGGGAGACGCCCTGCAGAAGAACTGTATGCCACCAGCGAAGATCCACACTGCATGCAGAACCTCGCAGCAAAACCTGAATTTCAGGATGTAAAGAAATCACTGAAAAAACAGCTGCAGGAGGAACTGACGGCTCAGAAAGATCCGCGGGTACTCGGGAACGGTTCCGTCTTCGAGAAGTATCAGTATTCCGATCCCCGTACACGGAACTTTTATGAACGCTATATGCAGGGGGAAAAAATCAAAGCCGGCTGGGTTAACGAAACCGATTTTGAGTCAGGACCGCTTGACTGAAATTGGTGGTTATGTTGCGTCATTTTCTGCAGAAAGATAGCCGGCGGAAGACTGGAAGTATTTCTGACGACGTCGATTCGAATCCTGTGACGCTGCCGAGAGCCCCGCTTTCAGATCTTCCAGATTCGCCTGGCAGTAGCGACAGCCGGTCTCCGTTAAATGGAATTCGATAAAAGCGTGATACTCGGGAGGCAGTGTTTCGAGTAGATAACCTCCCAGCTGGCTGCGTGAAGGGCAACTCAACCGATTTTGTCTCCAGATTTCTCCGACTGAATGCACACCGTCATTCCGCTGGCGTGACAGCGTCGCCAGGCGGACCCGCAGTGAGTCAGAATGGCGTAGTGCGTCCTCAACCTGAGACATCAACGCTACCGAGAGATTCTCGTCCAGGTAGGCCAGCAGTTCCTGGTCTGTAAACGGTAATTCTGACATGAGTTGAAGGCCTCATTGCTGAAAGAGTCTGAGCTGCTTTGCTCGATAGAACTGTTTCTATTATGCGGGAACTGTCGCTGGCTTTAAAGGTAATTTGTATAAACAGTTGTGTATTTCCATAAAACGGAGACCGCGTGTGACCCGGATCAAAGTGCAAAGAGAGAATTGTGAATCTATCAAAAATCGGGTGACATAAGCCCTTTTTCCAGTTTGTCAAACGGGTTTCTCTTGTCAGTATGGTTGTCGCTGGCAGCTTTGCTCGTTAGCATACGCTTAATACATCGACGCGATTAAATTGCGCCTGGTGGCGCGTGAATGCTGTCGCCGCTCATTCTACGGTTACCCGGTTTCGGCACCGCACTTCTTCAGTCATGTAGAATCAGTTCGTCATATCAGCAAACTGAAGGATGTGAATCGGTAGAGAGCAGGGCGACTTTTTGTCTGTCTAGAAGAATTGAAGGAAGTACAGTGGCTGCTCAAGCAAATGCTTTAACATTGGAAGAATTGAAGGAAAAAGGGAAAGTCCTTCGTCGTCTGATCATCCGTATGACCACTGAAGCCGGCAGTGGACACCCCAGCAGCAGCCTGTCTGCAGTCGAAGTTGTAAATGCACTCTGGTTTGGAGGCTTCATGAAATATGATCCGGCAAACCCCAACTGGGAAGCCCGCGATCGTTTCATTCTGAGTAAAGGCCACGCGGTTCCCGTACTGTACGCAGCGATGGCGGAAGCAGGTTACTTCTCTGAAGACGATGTAATGACACTCCGCAAACTGGGCAGCCCGTTCGAAGGTCACCCCAACATGAAACGTCTCCCCGGGATTGAAGCCTCGACTGGCTCACTGGGACAGGGGCTTTCACTGGGCATCGGACAGGCCCTCGGGGCACGTTTGAACGACAACGGCTCCAACGTCTTCGTCATCATTGGTGACGGGGAAATGGGGGAAGGTCAGGTCTGGGAAGCATTAGCCGCTGCTGAAAAATTCAAGCTGGGCAACCTGACAGCGATCATCGATCAGAACGGATTTCAGCAGACTGGTGCGACTCAGGATGTGCTCGATCTGGGTTGCTTCGAAGAAAAGATCGCGGCTTTCGGCTGGTACACACAGACGATCGATGGCAACGACCAGGCGGCGGTTGTGGAAGCCCTGGAAAATGCAGCCAAAGTCTCAGATCGTCCGAAAGTAATTATTTCAAAGACGAAAAAAGGGTATGGAATACTTCCTGTCCTGGAAGAAACCGGCGATGTGAATTATCACGGTAAGCCGCTTTCACCAGAACTGGCTGAAAAAGCTCTGGCATTTCTAGCTTAGAACCCTGCCGGCAGGTGTTCCTGAACGGAAACGGTTCCGGTCAGTTGAATATCGCTGGAAGATCGAAACAGACAACATCTAAGAATAACACAGACAAGAAGAGACATTATTATTATGTATTTAGGCGAACTGAGTGGATTGAAAATCGGACAAGCCACCCGCGATGCGTTTGGTGATGCGTTGAAAGAGCTGGGCGATAAAAATCCGGGTATCGTGACGGTGGACGGTGACGTCGGGAACTCAACCCGAACCGAAGTCTTTGCCCAGGCCTATCCGGAACGGTCTTTTAATGTCGGGATTGCAGAAAGTAACATGGTCAGCGTGGCCGGCGGTCTGGCTTCTACGGGGCATATCCCGGTTGTTGCCAGCTTTGCCGCGTTCCTGTTATGTAATGCATACGACCAGATCAGAATGTCGATTTCATTTCCCAATATGAACGTCAAACTCGTCGGAACCCATGCCGGTATTTCTATCGGAGAAGATGGTCCTTCTCAGATGGGTATTGAAGATGTTTCGCTGGCCTGCAGTCTGCCTGGCATGGTGGTCATTGTCCCCGCTGATGCGGTTTCCACCAAGGCGGCTACCGCAGCGATGATAGAACACGAAGGACCCGTTTACCTGCGTCTGGGACGCCCCAAAGTGTCCGAGATCTATTCCGAAGGTGATACCTTCGAGATCGGAAAAGCCAATACGGTTCGTGAAGGTGACGATGTTACAATTATTGCAAACGGCCTGATGGTTGCCGGTGCGATGGATGCGGCTACCAGACTGGCTGAAGAAGGTATGAGTGTGCGTGTGATAGATATGCATACTGTGAAACCACTGGATGTAGAAGCTATACAGAAAGCGGCTCATGAAACCGGTGCGATTGTTGTTGCTGAAGAGCACCTCTCACACGGTGGACTGGGGTCTGCAGTAGCGATGGCGGTTTCACAGACCAATCCCGTTCCCATGGCTTACGTCAATGTAGGTGATTGTTTTGCAGAAAGTGGAGATCCTCAGGGTCTGCTGGATAAATATGGTCTGACTGCTACTGCGATTGTCGAAGCTGTCAAAAAAGTAAAGTAAGGAATCATTGGCTCTCCTGGGAAATTACAAGAGGGCTTTTTTCTGTTCCTGTGTCAGAATTTCTGATTCTAAGTCCCGTTCACATTTTGTGAGAAAACTTTGTGACTGAGTTTCGCGCCTTTCATAATACTGACCCGCCGCATCTGCTGAGGTTATGGCACACTGCAGGACTGGGTAGAGGAGCCGCGGAATGCCTCAGCAATGATGCTTTCGAAGTGCTGATTTTCTCGCAGCCCTATTTCGATCCTGAAGGACTGATCATTGCAGAAGAGAACGGCGAACGCATTGGTTATGTGCTTGCCGGCTTTGGAGCCAATGACAAAGGCTCTGCACTGGACTTTACCAAAGGCGTTATCTGTGCCGTCATTGTACATCCTGATTTTCGCCGCAAGGGAATCGGCCGCGAACTCGTTCGACGAGCAGAGGAGTACCTGAAATCCAAAGGGGCTGCAGAAATCACGGCGGGGCCTTCCGGCTTACTTTCCCCATACCTGGTAGGCCTGTATGGCGGCACCCGTCCTTCCGGTTTTCTGTTGTCAGATCCGCTGGCGGCACCGTTTTTTGAATCGATCGGCTATGATGCGGTTGGCTCAACCCGCATCTACCAGCGCGATCTGCTGGGACAGAAACCGCCGATCAAATTTCACCTGGTTAATATCCGCCGGAAAATGCAGTTGAATATTTCCGATGATTACCAGGCACCCAACTGGTGGTGGCTCACTCGAATGG
This sequence comes from Planctomycetaceae bacterium, assembly GCA_020426085.1. Taxonomy (GTDB): domain Bacteria; phylum Planctomycetota; class Planctomycetia; order Planctomycetales; family Planctomycetaceae; genus Gimesia. The sequence goes on from JAGQQP010000006.1 coordinate 12,362, forward strand.
GGCGCCTCGAAACATTGCACTTTGAGCTCGCTTCCAAAACAGGTGAGCCGGCAGTTGCCTCTGCGACCATTGTTGGTCTGGATCTCTACATCCCCAAATGGGAAGAACGCGTGATCGGGCTGACTGACGTGTTTGTGAAGAAAGACGAACGCGGTAAAGGGTATGGCCAGTCGTTACTGCTGGAAATTGCCCGCCGACTGCAGGATGAACTGATCACTAAACTCGAACTGCATGTCGATGAAACCAATACGGTTGCCTGGAATGTCGCAGAGGCGGTGGGCTACTATCAGGTTGATACTGGTATTGTATATCAACGGATTTCAGGTTAGCGTGTAATAAGATGCTGATGTCGAATTTTGAGGGTGACATCAGCAGGGCGCTACAGTGATTTTGGGAATGTACTGGAGTGCATTACATTTAACTATGGCGTCTGTCAATCTAATATACTCGGTCCAAATGGACCTGGAGACGCTACAGTAAAACTGGACACAAGCTACACTTGAAAAGGTAACCGTACATGGCGGCATTGTATATCACCGAAGATGACGTTCGCTCTCTGATGGACATGGAGAAATCCCTGCTGATCACACATAAGGTCTTCAAGGAACTCGCCGCCGGTCGTGCAAACAATGAGCCGCGGCAACGAGTCAAAGCTCCCGGGATCATGCTGCACACCATGTCTGCTGCCAGCGAATATCTCGGTTATGTCGGCTGGAAAGCATACACGACTACCAGAGAAGCAGCCCAGTTCCACGTTGCCATCTACGATCAGGAGTCCGGTGAAATGCGAGCGTTGATCGAAGGCGATTTCCTCGGCCAGCTTCGTACCGGTGCTGCCAGCGGAGTGGCAACCGAATACATGGCGCGACCCGATTCCAAAGTCGTCGGTCTGTTCGGCACCGGACTCCAGGCGCGAACGCAACTGCAGGCTGTCTGTTTGACCCGAAAAATCGAATTCGTCTCGGTCTACTCGCGTAACTACGAACATTGCGGTAAGTTCGCTGAAGAAATGACCGAGCTGTGTGATGTCGAAGTTACCGCCTCACACTCTCCCGATGAGACGGCTGCGGAAAAAGATATTGTCATCTGTGCCACCAGCAGTAAAACGCCACTGTTTGACGGGCGCGTGCTTGATGAAGGGACGCACCTCAATGTGATCGGTTCCAATCATCGCTCACGACGGGAAATTGACCGCACGACCATTAAACGGGCTGACGTGATTGTCTGTGATGATATTGAGCAGTGCAAAATGGAAGCAGGCGACTTCATGCAGCCTGTCGATGAAGGCATTACCGACTGGCGCTTGATGCATAATTTATGTGAGATTGTCGCCGAACGCGAAACCGGCCGCGCAACCGATGACCAGGTCACGCTGTTTAAATCCGTCGGGCTGGCAGTCGAAGATATCGCCATGGGTGCCAAAGTTTATGAACTGGCCCTCGAAGAAGGGTTGGGCGTTGACCTGCCATTTTAAAACAGCTGTCGCGAATAATAAATCATTCAGACGTCCCGTTTTTCCTGTTGCTTGACTGCCTGGTAGATCTGCTCCATTTCCTGCAGCGATGCTTCCTGAATGGAACCGCCGGTTCGTTCCAGTTCCTGTTCAATTTTCTGCACGCGCTGTTGAAACTTGCTGTTACTCTTACGAAGCGCTTCCTCGGGATTGATCTTCCAGCGGCGGGCGATATTGGCGACCACAAACAGGATGTCGCCCAGTTCCCCTTCCACCCGCTCACGCAGTTCCGGGTCTGCGAGTTCCGTATCAGCGACAATGTCCGCTTCCACAGTTGCCGGCGTGTGAGGAATCTGACCGTCGGGGTAAATTTCGTCCGCCAGTTCCTGGATCTCTTCCCGCAGCTTATCAAACAGCATGTCTCGATGCGGAAAATCGTATCCCACTTTCGCTGCTTTCTCTGCCACGCGTGAGGCGCGAGCCAATGCCGGTAATGCAGCAGGCAGCCCATCAAAGATTGAACGCCGCTGCTTTTCCTGTTCTTTGATCTGGTCCCAGTTGCGACGGACTTCATCCGGAGTGTCTGCAGCGACGTTGCCGAACACATGCGGATGGCGTTCGATCATTTTCTGGGTCAGTCGGTCGACAACATGCGTCAGATCAAATCGACCTTCATCGGCGGCAATCTGGGAGTCGAGTACAATCTGCAGCAACAGATCACCCAGTTCTTCAATAATGTGTTCGTCGTTGCCGGAATCGATGGCTTCCAGCAGTTCATAGGTCTCTTCCAGCGTATAAGGTTTGATCGTTTCCAGCGTCTGTGCTCGATCCCAGGGACAGCCTTCCGGAGATCGCAGACGGGCGATGACATCGCAAAGCTTTTCAAAGGCGGGGGTTAGGATGTTATAATCAGGGGGAGTTCCCGGCTGCGGTCTTCCCGCGTCCGTAGAACCCGCTGGCTGTGATTGATGATTGGATTCTGTCATATGTTTGACCGGTTGATTCACCTGTGAGCGGTTATCGTGTAGGATTAGGGTATCGTAGCGAATTCAATTCGTTCTGAAAATTCACAATGAAAATGAGAGGCCGAAATCATGAGTTTTCTCAAGAATCGTTTTTTGACTGTTTGTGTGCTGCTGCTGCTGACTTCTGTGGCAGTTTCTGAAGCATTACTGGCCGCAGAGCAGGATGCAGGTTCCACCGAACGGGTGAAGCTGGAGCAAAAACTGGAAAAGCAGATGAGCGGGGCAACGCTCGTGGGGCATTTCAGTGTCGATGGAAAACAGAACGGCAAACCACCCCGCGAAGAACGCTATGAGATCGCTTCCATGAAAAAACTGCAGGGGGATCAGTGGCTGATCACTGCCCGGATTAAATACGGCGATAACGATGTCAATGTGCCGATGCCTCTGAATGTCTTCTGGGCAGGTGACACTCCCGTCATTTCGCTGACCGAAATGACCATCCCCGGTCTGGGAACGTTCACGTCTCGCGTGATGTTCTTCGAAGGCCGCTATGCTGGTACCTGGCAGCACGGTAAAGTGGGCGGAAACCTCTGGGGCAAAATTGAATACGCCGATCAGAAATCAGAATCGCAGGAAGAGAAAGAATAACCGTGTCGTATCAAACAACTGAGGAAACCGCATCCATGTCAAAACTCGTATTGTTTATCTTTTTGGTCTCAGGAATTTGCTCTTTGAATCCGAAATGTCTGTCAGCAGCGGAAAAAGTATCTGAGACGAAACCGATGCCGGCAAAGTTGGAGCTCATCAAAGTCAAAAGCAGTCTGGATCAGAGTATGCAGCCTTCCATGCTCTGGGCTCCTGCAACAGCTAAAACAACGCCGACCCCTCTGTTTGTCTTTCTGCATTCCTGGAGCGGTAATTACAAGCAGAACAATGCGAAGTGGCTGCAGGAAGCAGAACAGCGCGGCTGGATTTATCTGCACCCTGATTTTCGGGGCGTCAATCAGCAACCCGAAGCCTGTGGTTCCCGACTGGCACGACAGGATATTCTGGATGCCATCGATTATGTCATCAAACACTACAATGTAGACCAGTCACGTATTTATCTCGCCGGTTCTTCCGGGGGCGGACACATGACGATGTTGATGGCCGGTCATCATCCTGATCGTTTCTCTGCTGCTTCCGCCTGGGTCGGTATCAGCGATCTGGCTGAATGGTACCGCTTTCATCTGAAAGACGGTGTGCCCCAGAATTATGCCCGCATGATTTTGAAGTCATTGACAGACAAGCCTGGAACTTCTGATGAGATTGATGCCCAGTACCGCGATCGCTCTCCTCTGTTTTGGATCGGCAACGCGACGGAATTACCACTTGATCTCAACGCGGGTGTGACAGACGGCAAAACAGGTTCCGTTCCCTTCGCTAACACGATTAATGCATTTAATGTTCTGGCGAAAAAGAACCACACGACTCCCGTCTCCAAGGCGGAGATTGAACAATTGTGGGAACTGGGAACACTGAAAGATCCTCAGCCCTCCGATCAAGTGACCGATGAAACCTACGGTCGCGAGATTCATCTCCGACGAAAATCAGGCAATGCACGTGTGACGATTTTCCAGGGAGGCCACGAAGGTTTACCGGAACCTGCCTGTGAATGGCTGTCAAAACAGTCACGCGATACATCTGGTTTCGGCAAGAATCCGGCAGAGTCACGCTGAAACTGCCATGAACGGTCTCTCTGGTTAAGCAGTGTCGACCAGGCAGGATGAATAAAGGCTGCGGGCTGCGTGTATTATACGGATTCTTTCACACCGGCAACCGAATCAATGGCTCGCAGCCTGAATCGGTCGATTGAGTATTCAAACCGGGTACTTCAATCGCATACAATGGAACCTGCCTCAAAAACTTTTGATGTGCGTGCGAATCATTCAACCTGAGAGCCTGTAACTTTGGACCGTCAACAGCAACGAATCGCAGAAGATCTTTCCAGTCTGATTGCAGGTGATGTGCGATGCGATCCCGTTGCGTTGTCAATTTATGCCAGCGATGCCAGCCTGTATCAGGTCCCTCCGCTCTGTATTGCCTCTCCCCGTGATCGCAATGATCTGCTCACGATTGCCCGCTATGCCTCGGAAATGAACGTCCCCATGATTCCACGCGGAGCAGGCACGGGGCTGGTCGGTGATGCCATCGGCAATGGGATTGTGATTGACTGCGCCCGCTACATGAATGCCTTTGAGTTAATCAGTGATAAACTGGTGCACGTTCAACCCGGTGTGGTACATGCAGAACTCAATCGTTATCTGAAAACACAAGGCTTGTACTTTCCCCCTGATCCCTCGAATACCGAAGTGACAACACTGGGCAGCATGCTGGCGATTGACGCTGCCGGATCCCGGGCGATTCGTGTGGGTTCCACCCGCGATTACGTCAATCGTCTGGAATTAATTCTGGCAGATGGAACCTGTTTCGAAGCGGGGAATGAGAGTCTGTCGATTCTGAACCAACCCTCTCCCCTGGGGTCCGGGACATCGCTTCTGGGCGAGCCGACTCTGGAAGCGCGGGGCGAACAGGCTAAACGTACGATATTGAGCAAGCTTTCCAAGCTGCTGACGGATCATGCCGCATTGATTCAGGAAAAACAGCGGTCCGGGATTCCCAATTGCAGCGGCTATTTTCTCAAAGGGATCAAAAGCCGACAGAATCTGAATCTGGCCCGTATGCTGGTTGGTTCAGAAGGCACACTGGCTCTGATCTCTTCTGCGCTGGTGCATGTCTCCCCGTTACCTGCGCACCGGGGTGTGGCGCTACTGCTGTTCGGTGACCTGGCCTCAGCCATCAAAGCCGTGCAGACCATAATCCATGAACAGCCTTCTGCCTGCGATCTTCTGGATCGACGGCTGCTCTCACTGGCCCGTGACGCGGATCCCCGTTTTGCGTCCCTGATTTCTCCGGCTGCCGAGGCGGCATTGCTGGTCGAGCAGGTGGGCTTCAATGATGCCCAGGTACAACAGCGTCTGCATAATGTGATTCTGGCAGTGAAAAATATCAATTCGCGTGTGGTCGTCGCCATGGAATCCCATCAGCCGGATGAAGTGGACTTTCTGTGGTCGCTGCCTCAGAAAGTGGTTCCTTCCCTCAGTCGTCTTCCGGGGGAATCACGGCCTCAGCCGTTCGTCGAAGATATCGCTGTTCCCCCCGAATCACTGTATGAATTCTCGCAAAAAGCCCAGAAGGTCTTTCAGAAGCACCAGGTTACAGCAACGTTATATGCTCATGCTGCCTCAGGACAGATCCACCTGCGCCCGTTTTTACCGACGTTGACCGATCGCAATGCTCCCATTCTGGAAACGATTGCGCGCGAACTTTATCAGACCGTATTCGCTCTGAATGGTACGATCAGTGGCGAACATGGCGACGGATTGGCACGGACTGCTTTCATTCGCTCTCAGTATGGCGATCTGTATCGCGTGTTTCGTCAGGTCAAAGATATTTTTGATCCACACAATCTGTTGAACCCTGGCAAAATAATCAACGACGATCCGCATGTGACGATTCGAAATTTAAGACCGGTTCCTGAAAAGTTCCCCGAACTGGTCGATCTTCAGCTTGCCTGGTCACCGCAGGAACTGCAGGAGGAAGCATCGCGGTGTAATGGCTGTGGTTCCTGTCGACGTCAGGATGCGGGCTCCAGGATGTGTCCCGTCTTTCGAATTGCCCCTGACGAAGAAGCTTCTCCCCGCGCCAAAGCCAATCTCTTTCGCAGCCTGCTCTCCGGTGCCCTGCATCCCAACGAACTCTCTTCGGCGGAGACCAAACATCTCGCAGACACCTGTTTCAACTGCAAGCAATGTCTGCTGGACTGCCCTTCAACCGTCAACATTCCTCAGATGGCCATTGAGGCGAAAGCCGCTTACGTTTCTGCGAACGGATTAGATCATACCGATTGGATTCTGTCCCGCGCGCATTCGTTCGGTGCGTTAGGCAGTACGCTTTCCATGGCCGCGAACTGGGCGATCAATAATTCCACCGCGCGGTGGCTTATGGAAAAAATGATGGGCATTCACCGCGATCGCAAGCTTCCTTTCTTTTCGCGGCGGTCATTTTTGAGATCGGTCCCCAAGAAATACTTGAAACGCCCGCGTCCCGGCAGTGATCCGGATCTGGTTATCTTCTTCGTTGACTATTACGCCAACTATCACGATCCCGAACTGGCACACGCGATGCTGGCGATCCTGCAGCATAACCAGGTTCCCGTCTATATTCCGCCTCAGCAGCTGGCATCGGGGATGGCCATGGTTTCCGCCGGTGATTTAATCGCGGCACGCAGCTTTGCACAAGAGAACATCAAAATCCTCGCGGAATTCGCCAAAGAAGGACATCAGATAATCTGCACCGAACCTGCAGCCGCAATCTGTCTGAAACAGGAATATCCCATGCTGGTGCCCGGCGAAGACAGTCAGGTCATTTCGGAACAGGTCAGCGAAGCGGGGGCATTCCTCTGGCAGCGATACGAAGAAAAACGTTTGAGGACCGATTTTGGACGTCTGGAACTGGAGTTGGACTACCATACGCCCTGTCATATCAAGGCTTTATCGACGCGTTCGGCTTTAAATTCGCTTCTCGCTTTGATTCCTGAGCTGAGGGTGAATACAATTGAAAAAGGCTGTTCGGGCATGGCCGGTACCTATGGTCTGGCCCGCGATACCTTTGAAACCTCCAGGCAGATCGGTCGGGAGCTGATCGATCATATGAAAACAACAAACGTTCACGCGGGTGTGACTGAATGCAGCAGTTGCAAAATGCAGATGGAACAGGAAAGCCGGATTCCCACCATCCACCCTCTCAAATTGCTGGCACTCTCTTACGGACTGATGCCTGAACTGGGGCGGGCATTGCAGCCGCAAAAGAAAAAACTGGTAGTGTCATGACAGTCCAGCAGATTCAGGTCAGGTTATTTGCCCGGGCCCGCGAACTGGCAAACAGCGATTTGATTTCGGTCCAGGTACAGGAAGGCACAACAGTCGCCCGTTTACGACAGGCGCTCGCCGAACAGGTTCCTGAACTGCAGCCATTGAGTGGACAGCTTCTGATTGCCGTTGATAATGCCTACGCTGGTGAAGACCAGCTGCTGACGGAAACTCAGGAAGTGGCCTGCTTTCCTCCAGTCAGTGGTGGCTGAATCGAATCTTACATCCTGGTATTTTGGTTACCGATTATGAAAACAGACTCCATTTCCATTACAGATCAACCCATCGACTACGCCGCCATCACCGAACAGGTGCGTTCGAATGAATGTGGTGCGGTGGTCCTGTTTATGGGGACCGTTCGTGAAATGACTGCAGGGAAACAGACGGTGGCATTAGACTACGAAGCCTATCCGGAGATGGCTGACCAGATGCTGCAGCAGCTGGTTGACGAAGCACGCGATCAATGGGATGTGCACGCGATTTCGATTGAACACCGGGTCGGACATCTGACGCTGGGAGAAATCAGTGTGGCGATCGCCGTCAGTTCCGCGCATCGCAAGGAAGCCTTCGAAGCAGGGCGTTTTCTGATTGATCGGCTCAAGGAGATTGTGCCCATCTGGAAAAAAGAAAACTGGGCCGATGGCACCACCGAGTGGGTGCATCCGGAAATCGAAGCAAAATAAATCTGTTTCCACTTTGAGGCTGACTATAATAGGAGTAGTGAACCGGCGGGAGACAGCAGGCCGTATTTCCCGCGTTGATCGTAAGAGGCATTGATGGAAAACCTGACTCATCTGACTGATACTTTTGGACGTGTGCACAATAACCTGCGCATCAGCGTAACGGACCGTTGTAATATTCGCTGTTTTTATTGCATGCCTTCCGAAGATGTGCAGTTCGTGCATCGCAGTAAGATTATGTCGTTCGAGGAGATCGTCCGCTTCATCCGTCTGGTAGTGCCGCTGGGAGTCGATAAAATTCGCCTGACAGGTGGAGAGCCTCTGGTTCGCAAAAACATCCCCGAACTGGTGAAGATGATCGCCGACATTCCGGGTATCAAGGATATCGGAATTACGACGAACGGGATCCTGCTGCCTGAGCAGGCACAGCAGCTCTATGATGCCGGCTTAAGACGGATCAACATCAGTCTGGATGCTTTGAATGCTGCCAAGTTCAAACAGATTACCCGTCGCGACGATTACGATAAGGTACTCGCTGGAATTCAATCAGCCCATGATGCCGGCTTTGATCCCGTGAAAATCAATGCGGTCTCCATCCGCAATCTGACCGAAGATGAGATCGTTCCCTTCGGAAAACTGGCGCGGGAAACGGGAGCCGAAATTCGCTTCATCGAATTTATGCCTCTGGATGCAGATAATCAATGGGAACGTGACAAGGTCCTGTTTGCGCATGAAATTCAGGAGATTCTCTCACAGGGCATTATGCCTCTGACGCCGCTGGACCAGCCTGATAAGAGTGCCCCTGCTTCCAACTTTGTCTTCGAGGATGGCGTTGGGCGGATTGGTTTTATCTCTTCAATCAGTGCCCCCTTCTGTATGAGTTGTAATCGTTTTCGATTAACGGCTGATGGGAAGTTGCGCAACTGTCTGTTCAGCCTGGACGAGACCGATATCCGCGGACTGTTTCATTTGAATGCTTCTGACGAAGAGATTGTCGCGGCGGTTCGCAGTAGTATAACCGCGAAAAAAGAAGGACATGAAATCAACACAGCCCGATTCATTCAACCGGATCGCCCGATGTATTCGATCGGTGGCTGAAATCTGAAAGCGGATTGATTGAGCACCATGACCGAACAGCCTTTGATTTATCTGGATAATGCCGCCACCAGCTTTCCCAAGCCCGATTCCGTCTATGCTGCGATGGATAATTATAATCGAAACACTGGTGCCGCCGTCGGTCGAGGGGCTTATCGAAAATCAATTGAACTGCAGTCCTCCGTCGATCAATGTCGCAAACTGGCTGCCAAACTGCTGGGGGCTGCACGCCCGGAAGAAGTAGCCTTCACTTTCAACGGGACAGACAGCCTGAATACAATCATTCAAGGCGTGTTGAAGCCCGGGGATCACGTCATCACTTCCGATGTGGAACACAATTCCGTGCTCCGGCCATTACAGACATTGAAAAACCGCTGGGGACTTGAGACCACCATCATTCCCGCAGATCAGACCGGGCTGGTCGAGCCAACGGCGTTTCGAGATGCCATTCAAAAGAACACGCGGCTCATCATTCTCAATCATGCTTCGAATGTGACGGGAACCATTCAACCTGTAAATGAAGTCGGCGAAATTGCACGACAGGCGGGTGTACTCTTTCTGGTCGATGCCGCTCAGACCGCCGGCCATCTCCCTCTGGATGTTTCCAGCATGCCGGTCGATTTTCTGGCCTGTCCCGGCCATAAAGGTTTGCTGGGCCCGTTGGGGACCGGGCTGGTTTATCTGCGTGCGGAACTGGCTGATCAGGTTGAAAGTTTGAGGCAGGGGGGGACTGGGACTCGCAGCGAAGAAGAATCCCAACCGGTCTCACTGCCTGAAAAATATGAATCAGGTAACCACAATGCTCCAGGGCTGGTCGGATTGCGGGCTTCTCTTGAGTATGTTCTCGCGCAAGGAGTCGCTGTACTCCGTCAGCACGAACAGGAATTAACCTCACAACTGCTGGACGGTCTACAGCAACTGAATGGTTTTCTGTTGCCCGGGCCTCAGACGGTTGAAAGTCGGGTGGGGGTTGTCAGTCTGATTAGTGAATTTGCCGAACCACAGGTACTGGCGTCCATTCTGGATGAAAATTTCGGGATTCAGATCCGAGCGGGTTTACACTGCGCGCCTCGAATCCACGCTTGTATTGGCTCTAAGGAAGCGGGCGGAACGCTGCGCTTCAGTCCCGGGCCTTTTACAACAGTGGAGCAAATTGAAACAACCGTGGCAGCAATGCAGGAACTGGCACTCTCATTTTCGGTCTGAAACGAATATATCGACGACGAACCTGCTGGAAAGGGAGAATGTGAAAACTCCCTCAAGTATTATCAGTATCGTGATTTACATCCTTGACACCCTTCGGTGTCTACTGGAGAATTAAAATAGCCTGTTCTGGCTGGATAAAGAGTCTTCCGTCAACTCGATATATAACGTGTTCCGGGAAATTCACTCTGTCAGTTGCGGGTGCTTTGAACAATTCTCGCTCGACATATCTAACGTCTTATTTCCCCAATGGCGCATTGGAAAATCAGAAAGCAGTCAACTCAATTGATATGGGTATGGCGAACAGTGACAGCAGGATTTGAAACTGTTGTGTGGTGGAATTCCTCCTGGGGTTCATATATTTTTAATAATCCAGATTTGACTGGAGTCTTGATTCCCACTGATTGATATGGGAAAAACAGACTCCTCGCAGTTTAAAACTGATACTATTCCGTGGAGAAATTGAATGGCCGACGATTGGATGCAACAGTTAGTAGACGATGGGTTTCTTGGTCCAGCGCAGCTGGATGAAGCCTCGAGTATGGCCGGTTCGATGGGAATATCACCTGGAGAAGCACTTGTCAAACTGGGATATGTCGGTGCTGAAGTCATTGCTCAGGCCCAGGCATCCATGTATGGCTACGAGTTTATTGAGCTGGAGGGCCTCGAAATCCCGCAATCGGTAATTGAACTCGTACCGGAATCCATGGCGCGGGAAAATACCGTAATTCCCGTCGGAATGGATGGAGATGCCCTGCAGATTGCTTTGCATGACCCCATGAAATACGAAGTACTCGATAAACTGCGGTTCATTATCAACCGTGATATTGATGTGGTCATGGCTCCGATTGAATCGATCCAGGCTGCCATCAATCGGCATTACGGACAGAGTGAAACCGAGTCGGTCGATACGATGTTGAAGGAGTTTACAGAAACCGCTATCGATATTACGGCCACGGAACTGGCATCCTCAAGCAACGTTGCAGAAGAAGACGACAGTGCCCCTGTGATTCGTCTGGCTAACCTGATCATCAGTGAAGCTGTTAATATGCGGGCCAGTGATATTCATGTCGAGCCTTTCGAAGACCGGATCCGCATCCGATATCGAATTGACGGTGTACTGATTGAACGCGACAGCCCTCCCCGCCGACTGCTGATGGCACTGGTGTCCCGCTTCAAAATCATGGCATCGATGGATATTGCAGAAAAACGACGTCCGCAGGACGGTCGAATTAAGACATCCATCGCAG
>JAGQQP010000698.1 GCA_020426085.1 Planctomycetaceae bacterium
AGCGGCTGGTCGCTTCGATGTGCTCCTGTCACCGCATCATGGCAGTCAATCTGCAAATACCCGTGATCTGAGTGAATGGGCCCGGCCTGCTTACGTGATTGTCAGTGGAGGTCGGGAGAAGACAATTTCAGAGTTAAAAAAGATCTATTCAGAAACTGCACAGATTTATTCAACTCGTCAGCACGGGGCAATAGTCTGCCAGATCGATGAGACTGGTAATCTGATGGTAAATCCGTTTAGGATAGATGGACAGTATACTGATACCTGGGAGCAGTAGTCAGGCTTTAATTCGCGCTGTTGGACTTCATTAATTCTTCATGCGAGCGTAACTCAAGCATGCGGTGTTCCAGCAGCTTTCTCATGTCCGTGAGAGCTTTTACTTTTTTCTGAAATACCGTATAAGCTTCATCCAGTTCCGAATAATGCTTTTCGCCTTGTGAGATACACCGATTCAGATTAAGCAGGCCGGGGTTCACACCTTTTTTCAAATCATCTACGATGGTGTGAGTGATCTCAGTGATTTCATCGCACAGTTTATGAATTTCCCGGCGGTCGTTCTCACGCTCTTCGGCACTGAGTGCGCGGGTGGAAATACTGGTCCCTTTTTTACGGAGTGTCGTTTCATCAACAAGGCGGCCAAAAGGACTCCGTTTTTCCTGCTCTTTTACCGATTCTGCTTCCAGGACTTTCAATGCATTTCTGGCTTTCTTGAAACCAGGCGAGATTTCCAACGCTTGTGTAAAGCTGGAATGTGCCTGGGTATGATTTTTCATCTCCAGATAAACATTCCCCAGATTGAAATGAGCATCGACCATTTCATGATTGAAGACAAGTGCCTGTTTATAAGCGGTTACCGCCATGCTCAACTGGTTTAACCCCTTGTGAGCAATCCCCATGTTGTAGAACGCGTCTGCTGATTTTTTGTCTTTCTGAACGGCTTTTCGCAAGACATTCAGAGCCTGCTTGTATTCCCCCATTCGATTATAGATGGCACCCATATTGATATACGGTGAGGCATCCAGAGGAGCCAGACGGGTTAATTCCTCAAAATGCCTGATTGCTTCCGGATACTTTTGTAACTGAAAGAACGCTGTCGCAATTGCGACATGTGCTTTTTTATCTGATGGTTTGATGCTCAGAATCCGTTCATAGATCTCAATCGCTTTTTCAATATGATGTGATTTCTGAAGAGCACGTGCCTGTTGATACAATTCACTGATTTTTGAGTCACTCAACGATGTGATCTCCCCAGGGCAGATGGCGAAAAAATGATGCCGCTCTTTACTACAAAAGGTGCCCCGTATTTTGCAGTCAGAAGAGCAATAGGATTTTTAACTATTCATTTACCAGTGAAATCAGCTTACTGCGAGATCCCTGATGAAATTCGATCTTACCCTCTCTTCCAAGCCAACCGACGGCCTGCATAACCAGATCACGGGGGGCCTCGATCTCGCGTGACAGTTTACTCAGCGTCACAGGTTCGTGTTCACTTAGATATTGCCAGACGACCCCTGCAACAACTCCGATGCTTTCAACCTGATGTGATTCAATTTCCGCTGACATCAAAATGCTCCTGAACGAGAAACCTGCAGTTTTCTGTAACAGTACGGTGTGGCTTCCTCTGCCAATACGCTGCATCGGTGTCATACCGTTGAACGCCAGTTAGCAACTGTCTTATCTGGGTATTATAAAACCGGTCGACTTTAGTAAGCAATCGTTGATTCTTGGAGTTTTTATTCAATCGCAGGACTTAAACTTAAACAATATCCAGATATCCGTCAAATTCATTATCAAAAATATCCAGACTGAGAGAAATCGCCTCCAGATCTTTCAGCGAATTCTGCAAATCCTGGTCGGTTCCCTGGTACAGGATAAATGCAGTGAACAGGCTGGTTTTCAGAACCCGCAGGAAGGCACTGTTGATCAGCTCAGAACAGACAAACTCGACGTCGTAACCGAGGCATTCTTTGCCAGCCAGTCTGACCTGCGTTTCATACACATCGAGTTCCTCATATTCTTCCTGAAAGACTTCCAGCGACTTTTTCAGTAAGTCCTCAGCGGGAATATCAACCAGAAACAGAGAGATCATCCAGAAAGATGAGTCGGTGCCAGCGACACCGATTTGGATTTCTCCCTCCTGTTCGTTGACTTCTTTTGTCAGTTCCCAGTCATCGGGATATTCAAACGATACGCCATACTCATTAAACAATTTCATGATACGTGCAGCTTAACTTTTTTGAGACAATCGGTGATCTTGACGGACATTCAGGCAACGGGAGGGGAGCCTGATCTCAGTATAAAGGAAATCAGGAGATTCTGCAGGAGTTACTTTCGGTCGACTTTTGAAAAACACTCAATCGCGTACTGCATTACCGGTCAGTTCGTACAGCAGTCTTCCCGTCGCTCCCTGCCGGTTGGCTGCAATTAAGTCAGGCGGACCTTCATCGATGATGATCCCGCCCGCATTACCGGCCTCCGGACCAAGGTCAATGATCCAGTCTGCGGCACACATGACTTGAGGATGGTGTTCTATCACCAGCACCGAATTGCCTGTGTCTATCAATTT
>JAGQQP010000699.1 GCA_020426085.1 Planctomycetaceae bacterium
GTTCCTGATGAAAATGGATTCTATCCGATTCCGACTCCAGGCGTTTCAAACGTTCTGTAAAAAAGTTAGTTGAAAATTTCTTAGCCGCCCTGTTTCTCTGAAGCAGGGCGGCTTTTTTTATTTAATGAATCCGGGTAAGCTGGTCATTCGATTTCGTATCGAACGCGCCGGTTAAATTATCGATCTCTTTCTCTAATTGTTATGTCTCAATCATTTCAGATTACGAACCTCACATTAGAAGACCATCCACGCGCGTTGGAAGTCTGGGAAGCAGCTGTGCGTGCGACGCATGACTTTCTGGATGAAGAGGCAATTCAATCATTGAAACCTCTGGTGCAGGATGCCTGTTTGAATTCCATGCCCGTCTACTGCGTTCGTGATCCGTCACAATCTGTGATCGGTTTTATCGGAGTGGAGACTCCCAAAATCGAGGCCCTGTTTATCGATCCTGACTGGCGAGGAAACGGAATCGGGCGTCAACTGGTGGAGTATGCCGTTCATCAGCTCGGAGCCGAACTGGTTGATGTGAATGAGCAGAACCCGCAGGCACTGGGCTTTTATCAACATCTGGGTTTTGAAGTGGCGCATCGATCTGATGTAGACGGCTTCGGTAATCCTTATCCTTTATTGCATCTGAAACTCGCGGAATAAGTGACGCGGTTTTCGTATTTTATGGCTGAATTTCTGTGGGAGTTCTGGTATCGTAAAAAGAAATCATTGACCCGCCAGGAGAACTCACCATGCCGTCTTCCGCTACGTGTTTTTCGTTTGTTTGCCTCCTCACACTACTTCTAAATTGTCTGCAGTCCGTTTCTGCAGAACCGCCGGTGAATATCGGCGATCGGCGAGAACTGTTTATCGAACATGGATTGATCGATCAAATCACAGGGGATGCAGAACTTCGGCTGCAGAAACCGGTTCCCCGTGAAGTAGTCTTCAAATTTGATCAACCCTGGGAAGGCAGCAGTTCGGGCTATCATACGATCATCCAGGATGACGGTCTGTATAGGCTCTATTTTCGTGGATCACATATCATCGTCTCCGAGGGAAAACTGAATACGGGCAGCCATAAGCCGTATTACTGTTATGCAGAAAGTAAAGACGGCATTCACTGGACGCGACCGGAACTGGGCATTGTCGAATTCAAAGGATCGAAGAAGAATAATATCATCCTTGAAGGAAAGGGGTGTCATAACTTTGCACCTTTTCTGGATGAGAATCCCGATTGCAAGGCGGATGCAAAATTCAAAGCGCTCGGAGGTTTACAGGGAGAAGGAGGACTGTTCGCCTTTCAGTCAGCAGATGGAATTCACTGGAAGCTGATGCAGGAAGCACCGGTCATCACGAAAGGTGCGTTTGATTCACAGAACCTGGCATTCTGGGATTCGGAACAAAAGCAGTATCGAACGTACTATCGGGTCTTTACCGCGGGAATTACCGATTCCAAAACCTGGAAGCCAGAAGGAGACCGCGCAATTCAGACGGCGACCTCTCCCGACTTTATCAAATGGGATCATGTGGCAGATCTGGTCTATGAAGATTCGCCCAGTGAAGAACTTTATACGAACCAGGTAAAGCCATACTTTCGCGCACCCCATTTCAGGATCGGTTTTCCGGCACGTTATATCGAGCGGGGCTGGTCGGAATCAATGAAGGCGCTGCCTGATTATGAACGTCGCAAGCTGCGGGCTTCGTCCGTCGAACGGTACGGCACAGCGATCAGTGAAGGGCTGGTAATGGCCAGTCGGGACGGGGTACATTTCAAACGCTGGAATGAAGCATTCCTGCGGCCGGGCATCGAACGTCCGGGAACCTGGCAGTACGGGCATCAGTTCATCGCCGAAAATGTGGTTCAGACTAAATCGACTTTCGAAGGAGCGCCAGACGAACTCTCCATATATGCGGCGGAAGATTACTGGCATGGGAAGGGAGGCTCTCTCCGACGATACTCAATGCGTCTTGATGGTTTTTCCTCGCTGCATGCCTCGATGAAGGGGGGAGAGTTGTTGACGGTACCGCTCACCTTTACGGGGAAAGAGCTGTCGCTCAATTTTTCCACTTCGGCAGCTGGCAGTCTGTTTGTGGAAATTCAGACCGCTGCAGGTGAACCCGTTCCAGGTTTTACTTTCAAAGACTGTGATGAACTGTTTGGAGATACCGTTGACCGTACGGTGACCTGGGATAAAAAATCCGATGTCAGCAGTCTGGCAGGAAAACCGGTTCGTCTGAAGTTTCGTTTGAAAGATGCTGACCTGTTTTCTTACCAGTTTCGGGATTGATTCAGTCAAGCTCTTATCATTCCCGGTGCTGTCGCCAAATTAGCTCGTCGGTTGCACACTTCTCCCGGGGCGCATCGCAAATTTATTATTGATCGAAAGTATCTGGATGTCTGAATCGAAGAAGTCACTGGAGCCAAAGTCACAAGACTGGCGTGATCGCTGGTACGAAATTATCTTCGAAGCAGACACCCGGGCCGGTAAAGCATTTGATGTTATTCTGCTGATCGCGATTCTATTGAGCGTGCTGGTGATCATGCTGGAAAGCGTGAAATCTCTGGATCG
>JAGQQP010000700.1 GCA_020426085.1 Planctomycetaceae bacterium
GGGCTCACTCAATCGGAACGGTGATATTCAGTTTCCCGGTCATCGTTTTGCCCGCAGTGATCTGGGTCGACTCAAAGAATGGTTGAATGAACTCAAAACGTTTGGTGCGCAGGGTTCACCCGAAAGTAAGCCGCTGTGGGGCTTATCGAACGCACAATTCAAGACGGTGTTTGATGAACTCTCGCAGGAATCACCTGCCAATGTGCAGGGGCTCACACTGAAAGCGGCGATCGAGAAACTTGAGTTCCCAGATTCACTCCCGATCCGCTTCGACATTGATGCGCAGAAACGACTGGCAGAAGCGGCGCCGGATCTCAAGGTCAAAGCAGATCTCGGGAAGCTGGCCAAAGGGACGGCACTGGCGATTGCTCTCAAACAGTATGGCCTGGCATTCTATCCGCTGCGAACCCCCACCGGTTCACTGGAACTGCTGGTAACACCTTGGGAAGCGACGGAGACACCCTGGCCGATTGGCTGGGAACTGAAACTCTCGCGCCAGAAAACGGCGCCCCGTTATTTTGAACTGATTCCGGTCGAACTCAATCGTGTACCATTGCGGGATGTGTTGATGGCGGCTTCCAAAGCATCGGGCATTCCCATGCTCACGGATGATTACACGATCGAGAAGAAGGAGATCGACCTGGATCAGATCAAAGTAACTGTCTCCAAAAAACGGACCACCTGGGGCATATTGATTCGTAATGCCATTGGTCGAGAAGGTCTCACCCGGAATCTGGTGATCGATGAACGCGGACAACCCTTTATCTGGATTACCGTCTATACGCCTCGCGTTTCACCAGTCACGCGCTGATCGACAAGCCGATTAAGGGACGGGCGGTGCAGGGGGAGGCGGAATCATTTCAATTGAGAAACGGGCGTTTTTCTTAATGGGTCCGGTTGTCGGATGCGGTTTCTGAGGCAACATCGTTCCCTGCGGAGCATCGACGCTCATGCTGCTGTTGGCGGCACCAATGGGGATGGGCTGCATCTCCGCGTTATATGATTGTCCTTCGGCACTCACGTTCATCACGCCATCATAAGGTGAGGAAGAATTGGCGGTCATATTATTGCCCACCAGATCGGGGCGGACGTATTTCACATTGCGCCCCGGTGTGACGCCATACTGCCAGTGAAATAAAGCTACCTGATGAGCCTTGTAAGGGAAGTGTTCCCGCTTCTCAATGAAGATGGCGGGCGCTCTGAGCGTATTGTAATCCATCCACATACTCGACAGGCTGTATTTCTTCCGATGCACGCATCCCTGCTGACTCAGCAGCGCTACCGTCAGTAGCAGCAGCATGATTCGAGACCAGCGAAATCGGAATTGAAGCAACATGAATGAACCTGAACGAAAGTGATGTCGTACGGAAAGACCTTGATCGAGCTACTGACGCTTGCTGCGCAGAATCTCTCTGTCTGAAAGATTCATCGTCGAGACAATTCCGCCGGATTCAATCAATTCCCGGCGAAAGAAAACTTCATCAGAGAAAAAATACCTGTCGCGTAAAATGGGTAAGACAGGTCGACTTTTACCGCCACATTTTGGCAAAGATTTTTCCCAGTTCCGGGATCTGATAGTGGGCATTCAACCCGCTGGGATTGGGGAGTACCCAGACGTCTGCGTCGCCGATCTGTTCTTTCTGGAGTCCCAGCTGGGCTTTATTTCTGCGAAACGCTTTGCGGTAGGACGTGATTCCCAGGAAGACGACTTTCTGCGGTCGGAACTGAACGACTTTCCTGGTGAGGATCTCAGCCCCTTCGTCGAGTTCTGCTTTGGAAAGTTCATCCGCCCGTTTGGAGGCGCGGCTGACGATGTTGGTCAGACCGCCTCCCCGCGCGAGCAGTTTATAATCTTCGAAAGGAGAATAGAGCCGCTCAGTAATTTTCCCACGATGCATGGCCGGCCAGAAGCGATTGCCGGGTCGGGCAAAGTGATGACCGACCGCGGCGGAGTACAATCCAGGATTTGTGCCGACGAACAACGCTTTTAAACCAGGTTCGATCAGGTCGGGGAGCTGTTTATGAATGGCCTGTTCCAACTGTTCCGGCGTTGGTTTCCAGATTTCTTCCACGCGTTTCAGGCTCCCGGAGCTGGTCCTTACTCAATAAACCCGTCATTCCGTAACGCATCGATGGCGCGTTCGAAGGCATTGACTGTAAAGTTGATTTCTTCATCGGAGTGCGCCGCAGTGGTCATGGCACCCCAGCCAAACCAGTCGACGCCGTTCAACAACAGGGCACAGCGGAAAGCATGCCCCAGTTGTGCATCGTGTTTGCGATCCAGTCGGTCAAAGTCATTGTCATAAGGGACGAAGGAATCATCGGTGGGCCGCGGTCCATCGTAACCGGGGAAGACTTTGATGATCGAGAATTGACCGTAGACCACCCAGTTCACATTTTTGCGGGTCAGAACTTCGTTCATTCCCATTCGCAGTTTCGCGGCACTTTCATTTGCCGCACGACAGGGTTCCCCATCGGCGATCTGCTTTAAGACGGCGATGCCGGCTGCTGCAGAAAGCGGGTTGGCGTTATACGTTCCCGGGTGTTTCATCTT
The DNA here is from genome assembly GCA_020426085.1 of Planctomycetaceae bacterium. Taxonomy (GTDB): domain Bacteria; phylum Planctomycetota; class Planctomycetia; order Planctomycetales; family Planctomycetaceae; genus Gimesia. The sequence goes on from JAGQQP010000700.1 coordinate 2,555, forward strand.
CTGT
>JAGQQP010000701.1 GCA_020426085.1 Planctomycetaceae bacterium
CGTGTCTGGAGTCTCTTCTTCGGACGCGGAATCGTTGATCCGGTTGATGATTTTTCTTCTACAAATCCAGCCACGCATCCGCAACTGCTGGAGTTGATGGCAAATTCACTCAGCGCGAATGATTTTAACCTGAAATACCTGATTCGCGAAATCGTAAACAGTCAGACTTACCAGTTCACCAGCCGTCAGACCGACCCCAGTCAAATTCGGGTCGAATGGTATGGAAAAATGCCGACACGGGGACTGACGGCGGAACAGATTTTTGCCAATCTGGTACAGGCAACGGGATTTTTCCGGCAAACAACGGACGCCGATCCTTTTTTATTTTCACAGGCAACGAACAGCCCCGAATCAGAAATGGGAGACCTGTTTCAGAAAGATGCTGAGAACCAACTGGATCCGCGGGCGACGATTTTGCAGGCATTGGCTCTGATGAACGGCGAATTTATGGTGAATGCCACCAGCCTTGAACAGTCGGATGTCTTTACGGCAATCGTTGAATTTCCCCAACTGACGATCGCAGACAAAATAGAAGCGTTTTATCTATGTACTTTATCCCGATTCCCAACGGAATCTGAAACAAAGAGACTGTCGGAGTATATTTCCTCAGCCGAGACAGAGGATGAGAGAACTCATGCGTATTCCAATCTGTTCTGGGCTCTGTTAAACAGCAGCGAATTTTTATTGAATCATTAGCGATGACACGTGTACTCAAAGTGGTCATATTGTTTCTGGTAACGGGACTAGGGGGCGGTTATCTGATGTCCCCTGTTCAGGCGGGAGAGGTACCGCCAGTTACTGCGAAACAGGTGACCGGACAGCGTATCATCCTGCTGGCCCCTTCGGCACCGATTATTCTGGACATCAATCTGCTGGTGGATCAATCAGATTTCCGATCCATCAGCAACGATTACATCGACAGGATGTTTGCCTCCCTCGACCGTGACGAAGATGGTTATCTTGATCTGAAAGAATTGAAATATCTGCCTGCGTTTGGCATTCAGCGTTATGATAAAGGGAACCTGCAGGCACGCCTCAAACAGCTTGATACAGATCTCGATCAGCGACTCAGTCTGAAGGAATTTGCTGTCTATCTTCACAGCGGACAGGGTTCCGCATTTCGGGTTGCCGGCGTTCCCTCAAGAAGCTCTCAGATGATTGAACTGTTTCGTAAACTGGATCAGAATCAGAATGGAACACTCAGCGATTCAGAGCTGGAAGCCAGCCCGCAGACACTGTTTCAGTTTGACCGGGATGAAGATGACGTTCTGAATCTGACAGAATTACGTCCGTTCAATTCAAGCCAGACTAACAACGCGGCTCAAAGCCCCTTCCGCCAGACAGAAATAGAAACGGCTTTTCTCCGACTGGACCACGATCGTTCGGTCAACAAAGCCATTGATGAAATCCTGAAGAAGTACATTGAATATACCAATCCTGAAAAAGATGCGATCTCTGTTGGTTGCTTTCAGCAGGATCGACAGGATTCCGAGCAAGTCCACGATTCCGATCAGAACGCGGATGGATTCTTAAATCGCGAAGAACTGTTTGCTTACCTGCAGAATCCTCTGGTGGATGTGCAGTTACAGGTCAGCATTCCGCGTGAGGAAACTTTTCGCCCACACCTCAAATTTCTCAATAAAACGACAAGCCGTGTCACTGAAGTCCAGGTTATTTCGAGTTCGAAAATCGAATTTCACATCGATGGCCTGTTGCTTGAACTGCGGGTTAAAAGTACCCGGCATCTGCTGGCGAATAATGTGCGATTTTACCAGTCCCGGTTTCGTGTGGTCGACAGCGATAAAAACGGATATTTGACGGAAGCAGAATTTATGCAACTGAATTTGCCGGGCGGTGACTATAAAAAAGTCGATAAAAATAAGGACGAGATGCTGTTCGTCGAGGAATTAACAGAATTTTTGATCAAAGATACTTCTGAGGTGCAGAATCAGGTTGTCATGACAGTTGCCAATGATGGTAGATCATTGTTTGAAATACTGGATACGGACCAGGATCGTCGGTTAAGTCCGCGAGAATTGCGAAACAGTGTGCAACGTGTTAAAGAATACGATGGAAATCGTGACCAGGCACTCGATCACAGCGAGTTGAAGGGTCATTTTAAAATTACGTTTGAGCTGGGAAAACCGGAACTGTTTGTTTTTGCACCGCGTACGGACGCGATGTCGATGCAACAGAATATGACGATTCCCAGAACGATGAATGGTCCACGCTGGTTTCAGCGTATGGATCGCAACCGGGATGGAGATCTGTCGCCACGGGAATTCCTGTTTGAGCAGTCTCTGTTTAAAAAATATGATACCAACCAGGACCAGCTGATCAGCCCTGCAGAAGCAGAAGCGGTCGGCGTATCCGGGAATAATAACTGATATCGCCTGACTCCTCCCTTTTTGAGGTGAGACCAATGGAACAGATCACAAAATCCACTCGACTGATCAATCGCGTTCAACAGCGGCTGGCTCTGGCTGTGTGGGGGCAAAAGTTTTTTCTATCCTTTTGTATTTCACTCGGTGTTTATCTGGTTGCGATGCTTTTCA
>JAGQQP010000702.1 GCA_020426085.1 Planctomycetaceae bacterium
ACTCAAAATTCAGCTGGAACCAGCGTCTGCCGCCAGTTCCTCTTCGCAGGATAATTTCCTGGCATGGAAAAATTCACAGGGAGAAATTATCAAGCAGACCAGTTTCTCTCCCGCTCAGTTAGAACAGATGTGTGGCCCGGATCATCAGGTTTTTCGAATTCCCTTCACGTTAGTTTCTGAAAGTAAAGAGACACCTTCTTCGGGCATCCCGCTCCTTATCGATCAGCAGATGCGGATCTATCTGGAAGACGAAGACGGGCTGCTCGTCACCGAACCGATTCGCCTCAGTATTATCGGTATCATCGACCAGCCTCCCAAGGTAGACACCCGCCTGACGGGAATCGGTAAATCAATTACCCGTAAAGCGATGATCCCCGTCGAAGGAAAGATCACCGATGATTATGGCATTCAGTCAGCTCGCTTTGACTTTCTGGTCGATGAAGATAAAAACTTCCGGCTGCGTCCACTCCGTTCTAAACCAGCCCAGCGGCCGAAAGAATTTACATTACAACGAAATGAAAAAGAGGCCTGGGAGCGTTTTGAAGTTCTGCCGCTGGATCTGAAAGTCGGACAGAAACTCAGCCTGACGGTACATGCGGAAGATGCAGACAACCTGAGCGGTCCCCATCAGGTGCACGGCGAAACCTATCATTTCGAAATCGTGACCGATGAGGAATTACTCTCAATCCTGTACTCCAAAGAGCTGAATTTGCGCAAGCGGTTTGAACAGATCTTCAAAGAAGTCACCCAGACACGTGATGAACTGAAAGAACGCATCGCACAGGTTCGTGAATCGCAGGCCATCAGAGAAAAACAAAAACAGGGACAGTCAGATCCTGCCTGGGAGGCCACCTTACTGGAAAACCAGAGTGCCGTCGCAGTTTCGGCGGACCGTTCACTCTACGGAACGCGAAAAAATGCGACCGAAACCGCCTCCATAGTGGAATCGTTTTATGATATCCGCGAAGAGCTGGTGAACAACGGCGTTGCCACCGCTCAGATCATGGGACGCATTGATGATAAAATTCTCAAACCTCTGACTATGATTCATGAACAGGATTTTCCAGATGTCGATCAAAGGCTGGGACTGTTTCGGCTGGCAGTCGAACAGAACACCGACCCGCTCACCGAAATCCAGACCAGTATTGACCTTCTGAATACGATGTTGGCCAGAATGCAGAGCGTTCTCAACGAAATGCAGGACTTACTGGAGTTCCATGAAGCCATCGAAATGCTGAAGAACCTGATCGAACGAGAGAAAGAATTAACCGAAGAGACCAAAAAGTATCGCAAAAACAAGCTTCTGGACCGTCTTAAAGGACTGGGATTGAGTAATCTGAAAAAAAAGCACTAAAACCAGAGAAAATCGAGCCTCACGGTTTCCTCACCCTTTAATCACTGGACACAAAAACACGCTTCGATCCTCGTCCCCTACTTGATATAATATTTATCGCGTTTTCATCTTTGCGCGCCGCACTGAGAGACGTCCTGGTAATGGATGCATCCCCTTCCTCAACAGTTCTGAGATCACTATGAAAACTTTGGCAGAAGCAACACTTAAGTGGAATCGACCAGGGACTTTCGTTCTGATGTTCTCGCTGACTGTCTGCCTGTTGTGTCAGAACGTCAGCCATGCTCAGGAACCCGCTGCTTCCCAGTCAAATCAGAGCAACCTGTCCGACAAACAGGAAGCGATCTCGCAACAGTTCAAGCGTTTTGAATCGACGCTCCATGATCTCGGCGAATACATGAAGAAAACAGATCCTGCTCGTGCGGATCTGCTGTTTCGCGCCTTTGGCCAAAGTAAACAGAACCAGATGACCGTAGAAATGCAGCAGGTACTGCAGATGCTGGATAAAGGCCAGCTGGGTGATGCGGTAGAACGCCAGGAAAACCTGTTGAAAAACATGCAGAATCTTCTCGCATTGCTGCAAAGCGAAGACCGCATGAGCGAAGTCGAGAAAGAGAAGCAGCGCATTCAGGACCTGCTCAAAGATGTGAATCGCCTGATTGGTCAGGAACGGGATGTACGTGCGGCAACGGAACGGGGAGGAAATCCGGCCGACTTAAAAGAGAAGCAACAAAAGACTGCCGACAGTGCCCAGAAGCTGGTCGACAAAATCGAACAGCAGGACGCTGAAAAAAACAACTCCCAGAAATCGGAATCCGATTCCAAATCGTCAGACAAAGATCAGGAAGGCCAGCAGAAAGACCAGAAGTCTCAGGAAGGCAAGTCCGATTCGGAGAAGGATGCCGACTCCAAAAAGTCTTCGGAATCGGACTCTAAAGGCAAACCTCCTGAGAACGGTAAATCAGATTCTGAGCAGAAAGGATCTGAAGGACAGAAGTCTGATCAACAGTCACAGTCTCAACAGCAGCAACAGTCACAACAGCAGCAGAAAGGTCAGCAGGGGAAACCCCAGGAGGGAGAAAGCCAGCAGTCCGAGGAACAGCAGCAGCAGAAAACACCGGGACGGGAACAGATCGAACAGGCCCGCCAGGAAATGGAAAAGGCCATCGAAGAGCTGGAGAAAAAACAGAAAGAAGCTGCC
>JAGQQP010000703.1 GCA_020426085.1 Planctomycetaceae bacterium
ATCTCAGTGGGAATTACGTGAATGAAACAGAAAGCAGAATTTCAGGTGGGGGAACGGGGGGCGCCTCTGCCTGGCATTGATAACAGCTGCCAGAGAGTGACAGCTGCGCGGACAGCCCCTGTTGAACAGGAATCTGATTGGAAGCAGGGGGCAGAATAGAGTTCCAGCCCGAATACAGTTCCGCAAGGATCTGCCCCCAGGAGACCGATGTGAACAGCGGTCCGGAGGAACGTCTGGTCGGATGCGCGTGGAGATGCGAATCGGCAGTCTCGTCGTCTGATTGATCTGTATTCGAAGCAACGGGCTCAGGTTGACTCTGGTCCGAATCGACATTCAGGGTGAATTCCCACCAGAGTAGCGATACGTGAATATGTGTCTGCGGAACTTCAGCAGTGCTCGTTTTGTGCGAATGTGAGTGTCCCTGATGACTGTGAGAGTGGCCGTGCCCATGGGAATGCGAATGGCCATGCCCGTGTGAGTGGCTGTGGCCGTGTGAATGACTGTGCCCGTGTGAGTGGCTGTGTTCTACATTTCCTGCTGAGTGCGTATGTTCCACCTGAACCTGCAGGCTCTGGAGAATCATTCCCACCAGCCCCAGGCTAACCAGTACCCAGACAAGTTTACGCGACAGAATTTTCTTCACAGTTCGACGATAATTCTCACCAGAAGCAAAATCAATGAAATCAAGGCGGGAATGGATCACCTCTGTTTAAATAATGGTCTGACGTCAGTATTTTTATTGTGTGTCTATAGGTACACATCCTGGTGGATGCCTGGGATCTGGAAGTGATTTTCAGCGATGCTTTCAGTTCAATAAAACCCTTAAAAACAGGGATATTATAACGGATTGACCCATTTTTACGTTCCCGGTATACTCCGCCGCGGTTGAGTTACAAATGTTTTTCAAATCACTTCGACGTTTTCAGTAGCCTGTAATGCTCTGTGTCACAGGTCCATGTCATTTTCTAAAAGGTATCGTTGACAAATGATGTTCGACAGCTTGATGATACCAGGCCTGATCGCTGTCGGCGTGTTTCTGGTATCTTTCATTTGTACCTGTGTCATTCTTAAACTGGCTCCTCAACTGGGCCTGGTGAAGTCTCCGACCAGTCGCTGTTCTCATGTGATGCCCACGCCTCGAGGGGGTGGAGTTTCTTTTGTCATATCGAGTCTGATCGCATTTTCGATTTTGTACTTTTCCGGAGAGCTGTCGGGGACCCTCATTCCTGTCATTCTCTGTGGCGGGACGCTGATTGCTGCATTGGGATTTTGGGATGACCTCTATAATGTCCCTGTCAGATATCGGCTTGTGGCCCAGGCTTCGATTATCGCTGCCTCTGTATTTGCACTGTCTCCCTTGCCCGCTCTGGAACTCTGGGGGTGGAAACTGGATGCTATGCTTCTCAGCTGGGGGATTGCGACTGTTGCTCTGATCTGGTGGCTGAACCTGTTTAATTTCATGGACGGGATCGATGGCATTGCCGGCGGAGAAGCTGCGAGTACTCTGGTCGCTGCAACCCTGCTGATTTTCATCAAAACGGGATTATTCGCAACCACCGAACAGGCGCTCATGCTGCTGCTGACCGTTTCCCTGCTGGGGTTCATGATATTTAATATGCCTCCCGCGAAAATTTTTATGGGTGATGCCGGCAGTACATTCCTCGGGTTTACTTTGGGGATCGTCGCTCTGAGTTCGCTTAATTCCGGCTTATTAAATCTCTGGGTCTGGTTGATTCTCCCAGCCGTCTTCTGGGTCGATGCCACGTTCACTCTGCTCAGACGAATGATCCGACGCGATTGCTGGTATCAGGCGCATCAGAGCCACGCGTATCAAAGGCTCTCACGCTTTCTGGAAGCAACGCGGGGCGGAAGAAAAGCACGACATCGCGCACATCGCAAGGTCAGCCTGGGGACGCTGTGTATCAATGTCGGCTGGTTACTTCCCCTGTCTCTCATCGCCTTGTACTGGCCTGCCTGGGGACTGCTTACGGTCGCTGTTGCCTGGACGCCTCTTGTTCTGCTGGCTGTCAGTTGCGGCGCAGGGAAACCGGGAAATATCGAATTGCAGCAGAAGCAATCGGAAAAACTCGAATTCCAGGAAGGTGTCTCGCTCGAAGTTTGAGCAGGATTCCAGGAGTTGCTGTTTACGGACCCGCTACATCTTCATTTTGCAGTTCAAACGGACGTGGCTGAAATCCGAAGTCGCGCGCTGCCTCTGAATGATCAAAGACGAGGTCCGCATTCATGCGTTCGGCCATTCCTGCAGTCAGATTTTTGAAGCGGGGCAAATGACGAACGACGGCGATCCCTGCGCGAAACAGAAGTAGCGGGATCCGTACAAAGCGTGGTTTCAGTTTCAGAGCCGCGAAGACACGTTCAACCATTTCTCGATAGGTCATCGTTTCTGCACCGGAAATATTATAGGCTTTGTTTACGACGGTATCCGTTCGTAATGCCTGCAGGCTGGCGGTTGCGACATCAGCCGCATGAATGGGTTGGCGTTTCCCTTGCGCATTCCCCAACAGCGGAAAGCATTTCC
>JAGQQP010000704.1 GCA_020426085.1 Planctomycetaceae bacterium
ATAGTGGCCTTTAAAGTCGAATCACAAAAATGGATTCGCAATGTCGCAATCGCCATGCTGGTCTGTGTGATTATCCAGGGAATTCTGGGGGGTACCCGAGTTACTGAAAACAGCAAAGCTCTGGCAATGGCACACGGCTTGTTTGCCGCCTGTGTGTTTACCCTGATGTCATTCCTGACCATGGCCACAGGCAAACGCTGGATCGAAAATAGCAATAATCCCCCTGAACTTGCTGCTGGATATGGTCGCCGCCTGGCAATCACAGTGCCGCTGCTCGTCCTCTTTCAGTATTTCCTGGGAGGATTCCTCAGCCACTTCAAAATGGGACTGCATCCTCACATGAGCTTTGCGATTGTGGTTTTGATCTTTGTGATCATTGAATTTCGCAGTGCTCGCAAAACAGGTATCAAATGGTTGAAACGACCGGCGATGGGCATGCTGCATCTCGGTATTTTCCAGATCATGCTCGGCATTGGTGCCTGGCTGACACGATTTGGGCTTCCTGCTGCCGGGATCGTTGGAGAACCCGGTTCCCTGCAACAATCGTTGTTTCGCACCACACACCTGATTACGGGTATCCTGTTACTGATGACCACGACCCTGTACTCCATCCGGGTCTTTCGCCTGCATCAATTAAATAAAAACAGATCGTCAGAGCAATCTCTCTCTGCTGCTGATTCCTTACCGAATACCGAAGGTAACGTTTGAAAATGTCCACAACTCAACAATCCTACATCGCCGTCGAAGAATCGAAAACCGCAGCCAAACCTGTCAGTCTGGCCCGGCTCGCTGATTATCTCGAACTCATTAAACCGAGAATTTCAACGATGGCCCTGATCTCGGTGGCATTAGGTTATACACTGGCGTCCGCCCACTCGTGGTCGCTGCTGCCTTTGATCCATGCCCTGGTAGGAATCGGCCTGGTTGCCGTCGGTTGTAACTCGCTGAATCAGATGCTGGAAATGAAAAGTGATGCACTGATGCCTCGCACGGCCAATCGCCCGCTGCCCGCCGGCAAGATTTCACTTCCAGAAGTTCTGATCTTCGGAATTGGTGCCGCTCTGACCGGTATTTTTTATCTGGCTACAATGGTCAATCTGCTGACCGCATTTTTAGCGATGATGACCCTGGTATTGTATGTTCTGGTCTACACGCCTCTCAAACGGGTGACTTCACTCTGTACCACCATCGGTGCCATCCCCGGTGCCATGCCTCCCATCCTGGGCTGGACTGCTGCGGGGGGTAACCTGAATACTTCTTCCTTCGCGATTTTTGCCATCATGTTCTTATGGCAGTTCCCGCATTTTCTGGCAATTGCCTGGCTGTACCGTCATCAATACCACCAGGCAGGTTTGAAGATGCTGCCCGCCGCCGAGCCGGCACCACGTATGATCGGCTGGATGTGCGTGATTTACGCAGCAGCGCTGATCCCTGTCAGCCTGCTCCCTCAATATGTTTCCCTGACCGGAATGTTTTACTCTGTGGTCGCGCTGGTTCTGGGAATCGGCTATCTGGCTTTTTCCATTCGTTTCCTGCGAAACGAAACACGCCAGACCGCCCGCGAGTTAATCTGGTTCTCACTGATTTATCTCCCGCTATTGTTACTCACATTGACCTGGGATCGACTGCAGCTGTTTAACTGATCAACATAACAAGAGTACGCGTAACAGGATTCAACGACTGTTTGATTGTCTGCGATGTAAAGTGAAAGATTACAATGAGTCACGAAAGTAATTCGCCACAATACCGAATGGGGCTTCCCATACCACACTCCAAACTGGGGATGTGGCTCTTCCTGGCGACAGAAATCATGTTTTTTTCCGCCTTCATCGGCGCTTATATCGTGCTCCGCGCCGGTTCACCCGGTTGGCCTGACGATCCGGAAATCACACACCTGCGTATCTGGGCCGGCGGCTTGAACACGTTCGTACTGATTCTCTCCAGTTACTTCGTCGTGATGGCACTGGAAGGAATGAAAGTCGAAAACTTTGCCAAAGCGCGGCGCTATCTCTGCCTGACGCTTCTGCTGGCTTGTCTCTTCCTGGGCATCAAAGCTTATGAATATTCGGGCAAGTTCAAATACGATATTCTGCCCGGTCATATTCCGGAAACTCCGCGTATGGCCATCGATAAATCCATGCGGGAAATGAAACACGTTGTCGATCAGCGCACCATCGCATTAGCGGCTGCCAAACTGCCGGAGAAGACGGAACCCGTTGATCCCGAAGAAACGGCGGAAATTTCCGGGGTCGCTGATGAAAAAACAGAAGAAGTCGAAACGCCCGTTGAAGAACTCCGTCAGCAACTGCAGACAGAACTGACGGCCGAAGACACCCCCGCTCCCCGTAAAAAAGAACTGCAGGCCTATTTCGACCTGGATTCGAAATACCGGGAATTAGACAAGCGTGCCCTGGATGAAACCATCAGTATGCAGGAGATGAACAAAGAACTGGAGACCATGAAAGAAAACCCCGAGTATGGGTCATTCCTGGCACCCGTGCATTTCCTGCAGCCTATTATTTACGGAAACC
>JAGQQP010000705.1 GCA_020426085.1 Planctomycetaceae bacterium
ATTGCAACCTGTCAGCGGTTCACGAATGCGAAAAGTTTCGCTTCCCGAGAACAGCCTGTATGGCGGATTGCTGACGCAGGCTGCGATTTTGAAAGTAACCGCGAACGGAACTTCGACTTCACCGGTGATTCGTGGTGCCTGGATCATGGAACGGATTATGGGCGATCCTCCTCCACCCCCGCCTGCAGCTGTGCCTGCTGTCGAACCGGACATCCGCGGTGCTACGACGATTCGCGAGCAACTGGCACAGCATACCAGAGACCCGGTCTGCGCTGCCTGTCATGCCCGTTTTGACCCGGTCGGATTTGCGTTGGAAGATTTCGATATCATGGGGGCGTTTCGAACCCGCTATCGCAGTCTGGCAAAAGGGGAAAAGGTGACAGGCATCGATCGAGCCGGCCACGATTATACTTATTTCGTCGCAGGTCCGATCGATTCGCATGGTCAGTTGCGGGACGGACGCATGTTTCAAAATATTCGCGAACTTAAACAGTTGCTCGTGGCAGAGCCAAGACAGCTGGCGCGCAATCTGGTGCAGCAACTGGTCGTCTATGCGACGGGAACAGCGGTCCGGTTCTCTGACCGGTCCGACGTCGAAGCGATTCTCGATGAATGCGCGCCTGACGGGTATCGCACCAGGGACCTGTTGGAGTCAGTTGTGCGCAGCCCGATTTTTTTGGGAAGAGATCAACCTCAGAACATTTTGACATCCGGACGTAAGAAGCTTCCATGACGATCAATCATCAGTTCAAAACTTCGCATCCCGTTTTCAGCCGTCGCCATTTTCTGCGCGGTGCGGGGGTTATGCTCGCGTTGCCTTTACTGGAATGCCGGGCTCAGACAAAGTCTGCTTCTTCAAAGCACACAGAGACGCCACAACGGATGCTGTTGATCTCCAATAATCTGGGAGTCCTTCCCGGACCGTTCTTCCCGAAGACGTCAGGAAAGGATTATCAGCTCTCCCCCTATCTAAATGAATTGAAAACGTATGCAGACGATTTCACTGTTTTCAGCGGTCTGTCCCATCCCGCGTGCGAAGGCGGCCATTCGACCGAAAACTGTTTTCTGACCGGGGCCCGGCATCCTACGAGCAGCGGGTTCCGTAATACCATCTCTCTCGATCAATATGCGGCAGAACATCTGGGTCGCCAGACGCGGTTTGCGACTTTGAATCTGGGTGTGAATATCGATAAAGCGAACCGAAGTCTGTCGTGGACCAGGGATGGCGTGTTGCTGCCTGCAGAAGACAGTCCTGCCCGGCTGTTTCAGAAAATGTTTGTGCAAGGGAGCGACGACAAGGTCAAACAGCGGCTGCAGGCGCTGAAACGCCGCGGGAGTATTCTGGATGCGGTCAGCGATTCCACGCAGCAGTTTAGCAGGTCTCTGGGGAAGAATGATCGCAGGCGACTTGATCAATACTTCACTTCGATCCGGGAGCTCGAACAGCGACTGGTCACAGCAGGGGAATGGGAACAGAGCCCGAAACCAAAAGTGGAGCAGGAACTCCCACGTGATATTGTCGATCGGGCCTTGCTGTTTGAAAAATTCGAGCAGATGCTGCTGATGGCATCACTTGCGCTGCAGTCTGATTCGACACGGATTGTGACTCTGATGGTCGATGCCTTCGCGACCCCCGTCTTTCAAATACAGGATGACCAGAAAAGCAGCACGGGCTATCATCCTCTCAGCCATCATGGCATGCGCCCGGATCATCTGGCCCAGCTGGAAAAAGCGGATCGGCGACAGATGAGACTGTTACGTCAGTTATTTGAGAGACTGACTGAAGTGCAAGGCGAATCGGGGCGTCTGCTGGACAGTACGATGGTTCTGTACGGTAGTAACATGGGAGATGCAAATACTCACGATAATACGAATCTACCCATTCTGCTGGCGGGCGGCGGGTTTCGGCATGGTCAGCATCTGGCGTTCAATCGCGAACAGAATTCCCCTTTATGCAATCTGTATGTCAGCATGCTGCAGAAGATGGGGGTTGAGTCTGACCTGTTTGGTTCCAGCAGTGGGACTTTGACGGGTTTGAAATCCTGAATGATTCAGTTTGAGATTCAGGTGCCACTGGCAGACGATGAGGCAGGTTGCGGCTCTTCCGGTGCCACATCCACAGAGACCGTCATGCGATGCTCACCACCGCCGACAATCGTCCCCTGGATCGGGCAGACATCGTAATAGTCCCTTCCCCAGGCGACCGTAATATGATCGACCGAAGTCTGAACGTTGTTGGTAGGATCAACGTCGATCCAGCCCGCTTTTTCTCCACAATACACCGAGAGCCAGGCATGCGAAGCATCCGCGCCGACCAGTCGTGGTTTGCCGGGGGGAGGATTGGTTCTCAGGTATCCGCTGACATAGCGGGCGGCCAGACCCAGAGAACGCAGGCAGCCGATCTGGAAATGGGCAAAGTCCTGGCAGACGCCATGCTGTTGTTCAAAGACTTCACGGATTTCCGTGTTCACATTGGTCGCTCGGGGATCGTATTTAAACGTTTTATTGATGCGCGTGGTCAGATCCA
>JAGQQP010000706.1 GCA_020426085.1 Planctomycetaceae bacterium
TTCGAAGTCAGACTTCTTAAATCACTTTCCTCAGGCGGCCGTGCCACCACCAGTGCATACTCCGTATCCTGGTTTCGCTGGATTCGATAGACGCCGGGCTCGTCCATCGCCTCGGCACTCCAGACCAGGCCGTAAGCTTCCTGGGAAAGGCTTCCCAGGTTTTCCGTCTCCGGACTCGGCCCGCTGATTTTCAATCCCTGCAGGCTCCCGGTTTCAGCGGGCAGATCCACTACGAACGCTTCCCCGCAGATCCGTTCTTCATTTCCCTGCCCGCGGTGCAGGATGTAGTTCTGCACCAGTTCAGCCAGCAGAGGCACATAAATCGGAGACTGATGCAGGTTGGAACTGCCCAGATCCGCATTGAGGACAGCCAGCACTCCGGCATCGTGCGAGCTGACCACCAGCAGTGCCGAGCGATCGCTCAGGGAAGCGAGAATATCGTCCGCCAGGGCGTTCTCTTTGCGTCGGGAAGAGAGTCCGCCGGAGAAACGCAAAGGGGCAATCGCCGCCTTGAGGTTATCGCCAAAAATCGAAAACGGGGCGCGATCCTGACTCGGTTCGCTCAGCAGCAGGTCCTGACGACGTTCCGTTAACGCGGGCGGGAAGAATTCGACCGGTAGTTCCCCTCCATCGCCAATCGCCTCGGACAGCAGTCGTAAATTGGTGGCATCGATCGGTTCGGCAGACACGTAAAGGATTCCGCGTCCCCGACGGAGTAATGCTGCCAGATGCCGGATCACGTCCTGCGACAGGCGGCCCGGATGGTCCAGCACAATCACATCCGCGTCGGCCAGCACCTGGGTGTCGAAATTATCCGGATCCAGCCGTACCAGCCGGGAACTGTTTTGATTGTCCCTTGGTTCCACTGGGAGTAAGCCACGTTCGAGATAGTAACTCGAAGAAGGTCGCTGGCTGGCTGGCTGCCGGGTGATCAGCACATAAGCGGGCGGCTTACGGATTTCCAGCGCACAGGGGCGACGATCGTCAACGGGCAACGCGTCCTTGTTTCCAACCAGCTTCGCCTCACCGGTTAACCAGCCCGCCTCGCGGGGAATGATTTTGTCAGACAGTTTCGTTTGAGAACCCGGCGTACAGAGGCCCTTGATCTGGTAGACGGCGTCTCCCAGGGAGACATCCACCTGCACCTGGCGCGGCGTAGAGGAATAATTGCCGACATCGACCGTCAGCAGTAATTCCTGCCCCACTTCTGCCCGACCCTGGGTCGATACATTGAGAACGGCCAGATTCGGCGGCGTTTCTTCACCGGCAACGGATAACAGCTGGATCTCGGTATCTTCGGGCAGCACCGAAAAGTCGGCCGTGGCCCAGTTCGCACGTTGAAAGTCGCTCACAAATACCAGCTCACGCCGAACGTCGTCCGCTTCCCCGCCCCCCTGCAGCAGCAGGTCCGAGGCCAGATTCAAAGCCAGCTGGACGTTCAGTTTTTCCGGTCGGGGTTTGGCTGCCGCCAGTTCCTGTTGGAGGGCGGGGAGATTGGTGGAAGGCGTTCCAAACACGGCCCGGGAACGCGCCCCTGCCAGGATCAGGTCTGCTTTCAAATCGTCCTGGTATCCCAGCATTTTCGCGGCCAGTGGTCGCCCGCGTTCAAACAGCTCGACATTCCGGTTACGCGTGGCCATGCTCTGACTCAGGTCCATCACCACCACGCGCACGACCCGCGCCTGTTCGACGGGTTCCTCTTGTCGCTGCAAACCAATCAGGGGCCGGGCCAGAGCGAACGTCAGCAAAGCGACAGCCAGGGTACGCAGGGTGAGTACAATCAGGTCGCGCAACCGGTGCTGTTTGCGACGCTGCTGCACCGCACTCTGAATAAAACGAATTGTGGAACTGGGAACACGGATGGGCTTCGGCTGAGTCAGCTTGTGAATCAGCACAGGCAAACCGATGGCCAGCGCTCCCAGTAATAAGATCCACGGATGGAGGAACATGATTTATTGATTCACTGTAAAACAGGATTCCTGAAACACGTACATATTTTCTTCACTCTTGTTCAATTACCCCGCGCGCTCCACCAGGAATTCTCCCAGCGTCTGCAGATAGGGAATCGCTGTTGAAATGCGCAGATAATCACAACCATTCGTCAGCGACAGGGTGCGGACGGAGTCGGTATGTGCCTGGAACCGCTCCTGGTAAATCGACTGAATCTCGGCCGGCGAACAATCGACACTCCCTTCATTCTCCAGTCCTTCGAAACGATACGCGGTCCCCGCGGGCAGCCGTTCTTCATCGGGATGAATCAGATGCAGAATGATGACTTCCGACTGTCGATGCCGAAACAGCCGCACGGCAGCGAACAACTCATCCAGATCCTCAACCAGGAAATCGCTCATCAGCATCAGAACGCCTCGCGACTTACTCTGTTCAAACAACTGCTGCATGGCCCCGGACATGCGGGTTTCCGGCACCGGCTGAATTTCTGAAATCAGCTGCTGGACATGAGCCACATGCCCCGGCGTGCTGCCGGGCAACAGATACTCCTGCAGGCGATCAGCCAGAATAGCCA
>JAGQQP010000707.1 GCA_020426085.1 Planctomycetaceae bacterium
CCCACGATGCGGTACGGGCACCAATCCAGAGTTTGCCGGTGAATTCATCACAGGGAGAACCGCCACAACTTCCGGTCGTTCCGGTTTCATCTCCGGTACGCACTTCGCCAACCAGAATTGTATTGGTGGTTCCATCTGTAATGTCACGCATTCTCAATGCTTTGTTCACACCCAGCACGATACGTTCGGTGGCGTAGTTTGATTTACCGAAGCCTCCCTTATCCGTATTGATGCCACCCATGGGATCAGAGGGGCAATTGAAAATGGGAATAATGGTCTTGGATGCGGGAATGAATGTGGTACCCGTATAGCCAATCTGCCAGTTCATGGTGAAGTTTTGGGTTTCGGTACCGATCTGATTGTAAAGATTGGCCTGATCGATGTAAGGCAGAATCATCGTTCCCCAGCCCAGACCGTTTTTGTTGGCTGCTTCGGTGGCGACACCTAAGGCCTGGTCGCCGTCAATCCAGCCGGGAGGGAAGGCGCGGGCGGTATCGTGATAATTATGAAAGGCTACGCCGATCTGTTTCAGGCTGTTTTTACAGGTACTGCGTCGGGCGGCTTCTCGCGCTTGTTGAACGGCTGGTAACAGTAAGGCAATCAGAATCGCGATGATGGCAATCACCACCAGGAGTTCGATCAAAGTAAAGCCTCGAAACAGCTTCCTTACATTACAGCGCATACTCGTCTTCATCATTACGTCATCCTGGATAAATAATTAGTAAATATTCTTAATGGAAATGGATCAACGAACGCTTCTTTATTAAATAATAGTATCTAATGTAAAAATTAACTTTCAATAAGAAAATTAACTTATGATTCTATTTCGTACTGAATACGGGAAACTGAGAGGGAATTTAATCATAAAGACAGTGGTAATATGACCATATGTCGTCAGGATGACGTAGTTTGTGCGTCGCTTCAGATGATTTGAGTACGATGCAAAGCTCAGGAGGCAGGTTGTTCTTCTGCCAGTTTCTGACGTGCCCGACCATGCAGGGGCGCCCGTTTGAGGCATTCCTGGAAGTCTGAAATGGAGGCTTTTAACTCCCCTCTGGCTTCCTGGATGAGGCCGCGTTCGTACCAGCTCTGGGGATCATCGGGATTGATTTTGAGCGCGAGTTCGATCTTGCTAAGTGCTACTGCCAGCTCATTGGCTCGGAAATAATCCATCGCTTCCAGCCGATAGGCGAGCGCCTGATCGAGTTGGCTTTCCTCAGATTTTCCTGCCTGCTGTAGGATGTTTGCCAGACGCTGATGCAGGTCTGCTGCTTTCGACATTGTTCCGGCACGTCGGCCCAGAATCACTGCCTGATTCCAGTCCCCCAGGATCCCGGTCGCTTCTGCCTGATACATCAGAACGTCCGCGTTGTTGATCCCCATGTTGTTCAACTGCTGGACTGTTTCCAGCATTTTGCGAGGCTGTTTCTGCTGGTGCTGCACTTCCAGTAACCGCATCAGAAAAATCTGGCGGTGCGTTGACGGGTAACCTTCCAGAAGTTCGATCAGTTTGACGAGTTCCGCTTCTAACGCGGGAAGTGAACCGTTTCTGATTTTCTGATTGAATTCTTCCACCCGACGGTCAATGCCGTATTGCAGTCGGAACGGTTCGATGAAATTTGAACCGGGGTGGAGGGGAATCGTATGCTGTGCGCGCTCCAGCCGTTGCGCCGACTGCTCTGCCAGTTTCAGATTGCCGATCCGTTGATAAGCACGCTGCTGCAGTTCCAGGAATTTCAATGAACCGGGCACCTGCTGCAGCGATTCATTAATCAGCGTCAATGCTTCGTCTGCCCGATCGGTTCTGATCAACAGCTTGGCCAGTTGATAACGGGCCGGCAGAAAGCCCAGGTTCTGACGAAACAGTTTTTCTGCCTCATCCATTTTTTCTTCGCGGAGTGCATTCCTGCCAATTTCATACAGGGCCTGCATCTGTTCCCGTTTTGCTTCAGGTGAAAAGTCAGGGCTGTTATTCAGTTCGTGGTAGATTTCGCTGCTCTCTGCTGTTCGCCCCGTTCGCTCCAGGCAATAGGCGATACGGCTTTCCGCCAGTCTGCTTTCGGGCATCAGTTCTACAACCTGTCGAAAACAGAGTTCCGCATGACTGTAATATCCCTGGCCCAGCAACGCTTCTCCCAGCCGCATCCAGTCGTAAGCGTTATTCGTTTGTGCGACCTGTTCCACGAGCGGCTGGATGTCTTCTGCAAATAAAGGATTCATCAGCGCCTGCTCGGGCAGCACGGGTTCGGGGCGGCTTGCCCGTTGTACGAACAGGTAGCCACACGCGATCAGTTCTAATACCAGAACTATAGCGATTAGACGTACAATCATGGTGAAGCTCCTTTCTTCGCTCGTTGAATCCAGTACGGAACCGCCTGGATACGATTAAAGGGCTTTCGCATGTTGAGCGAGCCAGCAGCGATATCCGGTAAGCCATCCTGATTCAAATCTCCTACTGCGACCGTCACCAGATGAATCGGCTGGTTGTCGATCTGCCAGGTTGTGAAGTTCTGCTGACCGTCG